>NZ_JBHZEJ010000062.1:0-51453 GCF_042756365.1 Streptomyces sp. NPDC059092 | reverse complement strand
CGGTGGACTCCACCGCGCGGCCCCGGGATCGTACGGGCGGCTCAGCCCTTGCGGGCCTTGACCTCGTCGGTGAGCTGCGGGACGACCTCGAAGAGGTCACCCACCACGCCGTAGTCCACCAGGTCGAAGATCGGCGCCTCGGCGTCCTTGTTGACGGCCACGATGGTCTTGGACGTCTGCATGCCGGCCCGGTGCTGGATCGCGCCGGAGATGCCGGAGGCGATGTAGAGCTGCGGCGAGACCGACTTGCCGGTCTGGCCGACCTGGTTGGAGTGCGGGTACCAGCCCGCGTCCACGGCGGCGCGCGAGGCACCGACGGCCGCGCCGAGCGAGTCGGCGAGCGCCTCGATGACCGCGAAGTTCTCGGCGCCGTTGACGCCCCGGCCACCGGAGACCACGATCGCGGCCTCGGTCAGCTCCGGACGGCCCGTGGACTCACGCGGGGTACGGGAGACGACCTTCGTACCGGTCGCGGCGGCGCCGAAGCTCACGGCGAGCGGTTCGACGGTGCCCGCGGCCGGGGCGGCCTCGACCGGGGCCGAGTTGGGCTTCACGGTGATGACCGGGGTGCCCTTGGACACCCGGGTCCTGGTGGAGTACGCGGCGGCGAACACCGACTGCGTGGCGACCGGGCCCTTGGCGTCGGCCTCCACGTCGACGGCGTCGGTGATGATGCCGGAGCCGATACGGACGGCGAGGCGCGCCGCGATCTCCTTGGCCTCGGCGGAGGACGGGAAGAGCACGGCGACCGGCGAGACGGCGTCGTACGCGGCCTGTACCGCGTCGACCTTCGGTACGACGAGGTAGTCGGTGAACTCTGCGGCGTCGGCGGTGAGGACCTTCACCGCGCCGTGCTCGGCGAGCGCCGGCGCGGTGGCCTCGGCACCGGCGCCGAGCGCGACGGCGACGGGCTCGCCGATCCGGCGGGCGAGCGTCAGCAGCTCCAGGGTGGGCTTGCGGACGGCGCCGTCCACGTGGTCGACATAGACGAGAACTTCAGCCATGGGATTGCACTCCTGCGGATGCGAGGGGTCGGGAGGATCTGGTGCCCGCGGGGCACCGAAGGCGGTGGCGGGCGGGGCTCAGATGAACTTCTGCTCCGCGAGGAAGGCCGCGAGCTGCTTGCCGCCCTCGCCCTCGTCCTTGACGATCGTGCCCGCCGTGCGGGCCGGACGCTCGGTGGCCGAGTCGACCGCGGTCCAGGCGCCTTCGAGGCCGACCTCGTCGGCGTCGATCTCCAGATCCTCCAGGTCCCAGGACTCGACCGGCTTCTTCTTGGCGGCCATGATGCCCTTGAAGGAGGGGTAACGGGCCTCGCCCGACTGGTCCGTCACCGAGACGACGGCCGGCAGGGACGCCTCCAGCCGCTCGCTCGCGGTGTCCCCGTCGCGGCGGCCCTTGACCGTGCCGCCCTCGACCGAGACCTCGGAGAGCAGGGTGACCTGCGGGACGCCGAGCCGCTCGGAGAGGAGCGCGGGCAGTACGCCCATCGTGCCGTCCGTGGAAGCCATACCGCAGATGACCAGGTCGTAGCCGGCCTTCTCGACGGCCTTGGCAAGCACCAGGGACGTGCCGAGCGCGTCCGTGCCGTGCAGGTCGTCGTCCTCGACGTGGACGGCCTTGTCGGCGCCCATGGAGAGCGCCTTGCGCAGCGCGTCCTTGGCGTCCTCGGGGCCGACGGTCAGTACGGTGATCTCCGCGTCGCCGTCCCCGTCGTACTCCCCGGCGATCTGGAGGGCCTGCTCGACCGCGTACTCATCCAGCTCCGACAGCAGACCGTCCACGTCGTCCCGGTCGACGGTCAGGTCATCGGCGAAGTGCCGGTCGCCGGTGGCGTCGGGCACGTACTTCACACAGACAACGATCCTCAGGCTCACGCCGGCTCTCCTACCGCATCGTCATTTCTGGCTGCCTTGTTGCACGCAGCATAGGCGCCCTGCCGGGCTGTTCCCGGTCGCGAGGACCGGAGCCCGTGGTTAATATTACTCGTCAGTACAACCAGAGGGTGCCCGCTGAGCAAGCGCTTGGAACTGTGACGTTTCCAACGTACGGCAGGGGCCGGGCCAGGGAACTCTCAGTCGCGCAGCGCGTTGAAGCGCCCCTGGTGGTAGAGGAGCGGCCGGCCCGCGCCCGAGGGGTCGCCGACGACGGCCTGGGCGACGATCAGGCGGTGGTCGGCGGCCGGGACGCGGGCGACGACCCGGCAGACCAGCCAGGCCAGTACACCGTCGAGCAGAGGCACGCCCTCGGGGCCGGTCCGCCAGGCGGTGGGGGGCGCGAAGCGGTCGGCGCCGCTGCGCGCGAACGTCGCGGCCAGCTCGGCCTGGTGCTCCCCGAGTATGTGGACGCCGACGTGCTCGGCCTCGGCGACGACCGGCCAGCTCGACGAGGAGACACCGACGCCGAAGGAGATCAACGGCGGCTCCGCGGCGACGGAGTTGAGCGAGGTGGCGGTGAAGCCGACGGGGCGTTCGCCGCGGGCCGTGATGACCGCGACGCCCGCGGCGTGCTGCCGGAAGACGGAGCGGAGCAGGTCGGGAGAGGCAAGCCGGTGTGTGCCGAGGTCGGGGGTCGCCGTCATGGCAAGGTCCTTCCGCGAGGGGAGTACGAGCGGGTCCGTGGCTGCTCAGAGAGCCGGACAGCGCGCGCTCGCGTTGCGGGCCAGGTCGACGTGGGCCCGCCCGTGGAGAAGGAGTTCCTGGGGCACTTCGTCAGGGTGACGACGGGCGGTACGCACCGTCAAGTGCGTGGGTCACGGGGCGGCGTACGGTGCCGGGTCACACGGCCGCCCCCAGCGCGGCGATCACGTCCACCTTGCGGGGCTGCCCGGCCGCCCTGCGGACGACCCGGCCAACGGCGTCCAGGACGAGCACGGTCGGGGTCGTGACGATGCCCAGCTCCCGTACGAGCGCGAGCCGTTCCTCGGCGTCCACCTCCACGTGCGCGACCCCGTCGACCATCTCCGCCACCTCGGCGAGCGTGCGCCGGGTCGCCCGGCAGGGCTGGCAGAACGCGCTGGAGAACTGGACGAGCGTGGCCCGCTCCCCCAGTCCGGCGCCCAGTTCGGCCGCGCCGAGCCGCCGGACACCGCTGTCCGCCGGCGCCTGGCCCGCCCCGTCGTCCGTCCGCGCCCTGGCCTCGTCCGTCACCGTCTTGACCTCGTCCGTCCGCACCTTCAGCCTCCCGTCACCGCCACCACCGCCGGGAACAGCGTCCGCGCGGCCGGGAAATATTCCGCGGCCGGGGTCCGCCCACGGGCGTGCTCGCACGTTCTCCCTGGCCGGCCCGGCAGCCCGGCGTTTAGGGTGGGTTCACGGCGACGTGACGAGAATCTCGCCCCGCGCGAACACCAGGACTGGCCACCGGGCGTTTGATACGGCAACATCGGCGCAATGCCGAAAACCTACGGCTGCGTAACTTCCGCCGGGAGAACCCTCCCCGGAACAGAAGGGTCCTCACCAGATGGCAGAGCTCGTCTATCGGCCGGCCATCGGCGCCGCCCGCACGATGTTCAAGGCGCTGGACCTGAAGATCGACGCACAGGGCTCCGAGCACATCCCGCGCACCGGTGGCGCGGTGCTCGTGAGCAACCACATCAGCTATCTGGACTTCATCTTCGCGGGTCTCGCCGCACTCCCCCAGAAGCGGCTGGTGCGCTTCATGGCCAAGGACGCGGTGTTCAAGCACAAGGTCTCGGGCCCGCTGATGCGCGGGATGAAGCACATCCCGGTGGACCGCCAGCAGGGTGAGCAGGCGTACGCCCACGCACTCGACTCGCTGCGCGCCGGTGAGATCATCGGGATCTTCCCCGAGGCGACGATCTCGCAGTCCTTCACGCTCAAGAGCTTCAAGTCGGGCGCGGCCCGGCTGGCGCAGGAGGCGGGCGTACCGCTGATCCCGGTGGCGCTGTGGGGCACGCAGCGGGTGTGGACCAAGGGCAGGCCGCGCAACTTCAAGCGCAGCCACATCCCGGTGACGATCCGGGTCGGCGAGCGGGTCGAGGCGCCGGCGGACCAGTACGCGGGCGCGATCACGCGGCGGCTGCGCGACCGGGTGCAGGAGCTGCTGGAGGCGGCGCAGCGGGCCTATCCCGTACGTCCCAAGGACGCGAGCGACACCTGGTGGGTGCCGGCGCATCTGGGCGGTACGGCACCCACTCCGGCCGAGGCGCGCGCGCTTGAGCTGAGCTGAGCCGCGCGCCCAGCGAGGAAACGTCTCTGCTCATCCCCTCGGGGCCAGGGGTCCCGAGGCCGGGACGGCCCCTTCGCCCCCTCCCACGGTGGCGATTCCCCGCCGAGTCGGAACAGCCGGCCGAGCCGGCGGGCCTCCGCGCGAAGACCCACATCGCCGAGCAGGCGGCCAAACAGGCCGTCCTCGCCGCCGACGCCGCCATGCGCGCGGCCACCCGGAGCACGGCGGATACGCCCGCTCACCTGGAGAGTGCTTCTTCCCATGCAGCCAACAGGACCCTGGACAAGTCCCATCGTTGCAGTTCAGAAGCACTCTCCGGTTATTTGATCAAAACGTGGAGTGTCAGGCCGGGTGGCTGAGAACGGTCAGCCGGCGCTGCCGATCAGCTTCCAGGGCTCGTGGTCGGCGTCGGCCCCGGTGCCCGGGGCACTGCCCTTCGTCTCCCACTTGGCCTTCCAGACCTTGCCGTTGTACTTGACCGTGGTCTGCTCGATCGGCTGGCCGGCCGGGGAGTAGATCTTGGTCGCATCCCAGTTCCCGGCACTACAGCCACCGGCCGGCGGGGTCGCCGTACCGAGTCCCTTGAGGTTGTCGGTCACCGGCGCGTACGCCGTACCGCCGATCGACAGACTCGTGTTCACCGGACCGGTGATCGGGAGGAAGTAGATGATCGGCAAGTCGAGCGACTTCCCGGCCGGGATGATCTGGCAGTAGTCCAGCGTCGTGCTGACCCGGTGGAACGTCGTACCGGGTGCCGGCTTCCACTGGCCACCTTGGGCATCGGTCTGCCAGTTGGCGTCCTTGACCAGCGGTGACGTCGAGGCCGGAATGTCGAACGACAGCTTCGTGTCCTTGCCACCGCCGAGCGTGCGCCCGGTGTTGTTGGTGATCCGGACGGTCGGCTGCAACGGCCACAGGTTCGCCGTGGCCGTCGGGTAGTTGACCATCTCGACGCTCAGGTTGGCGGTCACGTTCGGCGCGGCACCACTGCTGCCGGTGCGCGGGTTGTTGTCGTAGGCGCCGATGTTGCCCAGTTTCTCGTTCAGTCGGGTGGTCAGCGTGTACCCCATCCCGCACGGGGTGTCCGGCTGGATGTCCGCCGGGCAGGAGTAGTCGCCGCCGAGCTCCCACATCATCACGCCGCCCGCGCCGGTCGTCCTGACCAGATCGGTGACCGCGTCGATGCCCTGCTCGTCCTCGGTCGACAGGAAGACCTTCTTCTCGGCGTTCCACAGCCACGACGTCTTCGTGGTGTCGTCCCAGTACCGGGTGTATCGGCCCGTGCGCCGGTCGGTGATGTCGGTCTCCGGCCTCAGCCCGACGCTGCGTGCGTAGACCGGCGTGATGTTCTTCTCCAGGTTCTTGGTGTGCCACAGCGGGTTCGTCCCGGAGCCGAGCTCGCTGCCGTTGTTGGTCTCGTCGTGCCAGATGTTGTCGATGCCGAAGGCACCGTCACCACACGGCCGCTTGATGCCGGTACCCGGCTCGCAGCCGCTCGGCTTCTGCGACTTGCCCCACAGACCGTTCGTACCGCCGGTGACGTTCCGCCAGCCGCGCGTGTAGTAGGGCACACCTATGTTGACGCGCCCGGCCTGCATCGCGCCACGCATGTACTTCATCGCCCAGTTGGTGTTGAAGTACCCGATCTTCCCGTACTCCGGAGTGGCGTACTGATCGGCCAGTTCCGGGTCCTTGCCGTCGTCGAACAGCGCCGCGTTCGGACCCACGACGTCGTTCCAGGTGCCGTGGTAGTCGTAGGCCATCAGGTTGGTGAAGTCCTGGTAGTCCAGCGCGGTCTGGTTCGCCATCCCACGGGCCAGGTAGCCGGAGGCCGACGACGCCGAGGTGAGCAGGTAGTACTTGTTGTCCGCGACCGAAGCCCGGTTCAGCGAGTCCCGCAGCGTCTTCATCAACACGGCGTACGTCGTGGGCAGACCCTTGCGACGCGGGTTCGACACCGCCCAGTCGGTCGGATTGCCGGTGTCCTCCAGGACCGTGGGGTACTCGAAGTCGATGTCGACACCGTCGAACCCGTACTTCCGCAGGAAGTCCACGACCGAGCTCGAGAACGTGTCGATCCCGCCCTGGTTGACCGAGCCGTCGGCGTTGGTGGTCATCGCGTAGAAGCCACCGGAACCGGCCCAGCCACCGACCGAGATCAGCGTCTTCACCCGCGGGTGCAGACGCTTGTACTTCGTCAGCAGGTTGAAGTGCCCCTTGTAGGGCAGCGAGGGATCCATCTCGGCGCCGGCCTCGCCGGGCCACTCCTTCTGGGTGGCGTTCGGGTCGACCTTGATCTTGTTGTTCTCCACCGACGCGAACGCGTAGTTGAGGTGGGTCACCTTCGACCACGGAATGTTCTTCACCAGGTAGTGCGGCGTGCCGTCGGCACCCGTGCGGCCACTGTTGAAATAGCCCACGACCCGGCGGCCCCGGCCCTGACCGAGCCATTCCCGGCCGTCACTCTGATAGACCTTGCAGTACGGTGTCGCCACGCCCGGCGTGGTCGCCAGACCGTCCGGCCGGCAGTCGCCGGACGCCGCCGGCCGCGTACCGCCGTCGTCGCCACCGGGGTGCGACTCCATCGGGTCACCGGCACCACCGTTGACGCCGAGATCACCGGCACCGCCGTCGCTGCGGCTGCCATCGCCGTAGCTCGGCACCAGCCAGCCCTCGATGTCACCGGCACCACTCGCCACGGCCGCCTTGACGGCGGTCTTCGCCGTCGTGGTCGTACCGGAGCTGGTCATGGCGAAGTCCTCGATCCCGTCACCGTTCAGGTCGGCGAAGGTCCCGAAGGTGCCCTGGAACGGATTGTCGGCGCGGATCACGCCCAGCGTCTTCCAGCCGGTGCCGAGGGTCCACGGAGCGCCGGTGTTCTGCCAGGCCCGGACCTCACCGGTGGTGTACTCGATCCGGACCGTGTCGGCCTTGCCGTCACCGGTGATGTCGGCGAAGGCGACCTGCGCGCCGCGCGTCTCACCCGGAGTGGCGAAACCCGAGATCTTGTTCCAGCCGCCCTCGGTCGGCATTCCCTTGCCCTTGTTCTGCCAGGCGGTCGGGAAGCTCATCCGGTCCAGCGTGATCAGGTCGTCGCGGCCGTCACCGTCGAGGTCGGTGAAGTACTTCTCCGGCGGGTAGCCGAGGTTGTTCGCGACGATCGTCGCGCTGTCCCAGCTGATCTTGCCGCCGCTGCTGGTGTTGCGCGACATCCGCATCGCGGAGATACCGGTCGGCGAGTCGGCCGGCGGCAGGATCCGGATGTAGTCGTCCTTGCCGTCACCGTCCAGGTCGGCGAAGTAGACCCACTCCGGGTCGTTCCCGCGGTCGGCCGGGCTGATGTCGCCCAGCGAGACCGCGGCCTTGCGCGGGTCGTCGTTGCGCCAGCCGGTGACCTTGCCGTCCGTACCGACCACCGCGTAGTCGGCCTTGCCGTCGCCGTTCAGGTCGGGGAAGGCGATCTTGGAGCCGGTCGCGGCGGCGTCCCGGATCTTGCCGAGCGGCTCCCAGACGTACGAGCGACCGCTGACCATGCGCTGCAGGACCGCGATCCGGGTGCCTTCGCCGAAGGCTTCCGCGATCTTCTGGTAGCCGGCGTCGGTCGGGTAGATCTCGTTGGTGATGTCCTGCGGGGTGACCGAGCCCAGGTCGACCAGCACCAGCCGTGCGCCGCCCTTGATCTCGGCGTAGGCCATCGTGCGGAGCGCGCTGTTGTAGGCGTCGATCCGGGCCTGGTACGTCGGATTCGTCGACGGCGGCAAGGTCCCGAGCAGGACCGTGGTCGTCGGCGAGGCCCGGTAGATCGCGTCCAGGAAGCTTCGCATCTTCCTGGACGTCGCCGCGCCGTCCGCACCGCCGGTCAGATCGGCCGTGCCCGCGACCAGGGTCATCATGTTCGGCCGCAGCGTCTGCAGCGCGGGGATCGTCCGGGCCTGGATGTCGTCGATGCCCTTGCCGTCGAAGCCCATGTGGTCGGGGTCGCCGCGCTTGCCGTTCTTCTGCTCACCGACGAAATCCGTGCGCTTGAAGATGAGACCGGCCGCCGTGCCAACACCGACCATCGCAATGGTGGTGAGGCCCTTCACGATGGTGTTCAGGTAGTCCCGGAAGCCACCCTCGTCGGTGCTGTGCACACCGGCCGTGATCCCGTCACCGGTCGCCATCACCCGGAGCTCGTCGATCTGCGGGCCGGCGGCGGGCGACGGAGTGGGTCCGGCCGCGTTGAGCCGACCGAACTGGACCGGCCGGTGGTCGGAGTTGCCCTCGGACCGGACCGAGACCGCCGGATCGAGGTTGAAGTGGGTGGTGACGAAGTAGTCGAGCTGACCACCGCTCTGGTGGGTCGCCGTACCCGGACTGTGGATCCGCATGGTCGGCGGGAAGCTGTCCCGCTCGGCGAGGACCCGCGGCTCGACGTTGAAGTCGCCACCGATCGTCGCGTCGTAGGTGCGGCCACGCTGGTTCCCGAGGGCCTCGATCCGGTCGTCGATGGCGTCCAGCATCGCCCCGGAGTCACCGCCACCGCCGGACAGGCCGTGCATGGCGAAGTACCACTCGTTGCCGAACCGCGCACCGAGCGCGTTCCGGCCGGCGTCGACCGGGTTGCCGACGACGATCAGCTCGTCGGGCGCCTCGCTCAGGACGAGCGCGATGTTGACCCGGCCGCCGATCCGGTCCGGGTTGGTCGCGTCGTCTTCGGTCTGCAGGAAGTAGACCTCACGGGTCGGGATGGCATCGCGGTAACCGCTGCTGACGGTCCAGGTGTGGTGCAGCACGGTGTGCTGATGCGTGTTGCCCTGGCTGTCGGTCGTGGTGAAGGTCTGGTCAGGCTGTCGGACGGTGTTCTGAGGCGGTTGCGGGCCGACCTCCTGAAGCATCAGGATCGGCACCTGCAACGCCAGCCGCTGGACCGTGTTGCTCCACTTGCTGCCGTTCTGGTCCGCGTTACTGGCTCCCTGCATGTTCCAGGAGACCAAGGGCGTGGTGCCCGCGGGGAAATCGGTGGCGGAGGCCGGAACGACAAGTGCCGCTGTCAGCCCGGCCAACACCACCACTGCGGCGATTAATCGGCGGAACAAGAGTTCCCCCCGTTTCTCACATCCAACAGATCGGGATCAACCGAATCGTTGGAAACTGGTTGGTTTCTCAATGGAAGCCTCGATCGTTCAAAGCGAGTCCGTCCGCACAGGCATCCGCCGGAACGCTCCAGGACCGCGGCGACAAGGCCGGGGGTGACGTTCATCAGCGCATCCCCGAGGCACAGTCGGTGAGTTCGGTTCGGGCATATCCGCTCCCGTACACATCGAAGTGGCGTCTGTTGTGCAAGTCGCCGTCACCGGCCCGCTGACCAGACGTCCGCACCGGCCGCCGTCCGTCGACGTGCCTCCCGGCGATGGGGCCGGAAACCACGGGTCACCGGCGGACCGGCTTGGACGGATGAGCCGGCCGACCCCGTGCCTTCGAGGCCATGAGCCGACTATGAACCGGTCCGGTACCTCGTCGCATCGGTACGAGTCGCCTAGTCGGCGATACCTCTAGGCAGGCACCCGCTGGTGAAGGTGCGACAGCGGCGAGCGTCGGGCGCCGACATCGACCGGACGGCGGACGGACCACGTGGTCAAGCGGGCCGGGGTCGCTCGTCGCCTCCGGAGTGCTACGGCTGCTCGCTCGCCGACGCGGAGGCGATTACGAACCAACGCCGTTGCAGGCCGGCGATCTTCACCCCCATCTGCGGGTCGTGATCATCAACGGTGTCGTACCAGTCGTACTTCTCCACCAGAGGTATGCCGATCCGGTCGGCGTGCGCGTGTGCCGGATGCGTCAGGTACTCCCAGTAGCCGTCGAGGTCCTCGATGACGAACACGCCACCGCAGTCGTAGTCGCCTCCGAAGTCGCGGCCGACGACGAACGACTTCACCGCCGGGATCAGCCGACCCTGGTCGCGCATGCTCTCCAGAGCCTCATCGATCTGCTCCTGCGTCACGCCCGCCTTGGCCTTGAGCCGGACACTGTGGTAGATCATCGTGCTCCCCTTCGTCGGTGGTGCAGCGCACGCCGCCGGGCGGCGACGACTTCTTCGGCTTCGAGGTCATGAGCCGACTTCGAGGCCGTGAGCCGACTATGAACCGGTCCGGTACCTCGCCATATCGGCATGAGTTGCCTATTCGACGCCACCTACTGCTTCGCCCCGACACGGAGTCCACACCCGAGGCCCGGCCGGCGCCGCCGCCGCGCCCGCTCCTGGCACGGCCGTACGGCTACCTCTGCGCCTCCGCGCCGCGTCTTCGCGCCCGTGCCGCCCCGCCGCGCTCGCGCCGGGCCGCGCCCGCGCCGCCCGCGCCGCGCGCTCGTCCCGCGCCGCCCCGCCGCGCTCGCCCCGCTCGGCCCGCGCGTGTCCGTGCTCGTTCCGGTGGTGTTCGGTGAATGCCACCGGTCCTGGGAACTCGGCAGGCCGGGGCCGGTCTCGCGCCCCGGCGGGCTGCGCCCCGGCCCCGGCCCCTTCTTTTTGCCGCTCTCGCCTGCCTGTTTCGCCGCGTGCCGCGGCGTGTCGCGCCCGCGTCGCCACTGTCCGTGCCTTGATCGATGTCGGCGAGGTGGCTGGTATCTTCGCCCAGCCGCGCCCGTGTCCGCCTGGCTGCGCCTCGTCGGGCTCGCCGTCCGGCTGGGGCCCGCCGGCTCTCGGCGCGGGCCGGCCGCAGGGGCCGCCGGGCTCGCCCGGTCTGCCGGGCCTGGGCGACGGCGCGTACGACGCCGTGGTGTCCCTTTTCTTCTGGCGGGATCGGCCGGAGGACGCCTGCTACTCGGGCTGTACGGCTTCACCGGACCGCGCCGCCGGCACTCGGGCCGCCGCTCGGCCGCCGTGTACCGGGTTCTGGACGGTCTGCCGGTGGTGTCCGTCCGCGGCGGTCGGGAACGGCTCCTCGCCGGTGGCCCGCACGAGCCGCATGACGCCCGCGATCCGGTCGGTGTCCTCACCACCGACGGGGACGGGACACGCGACACTCGCCGCCTTGGCGTACGAGTACGCGTCTTCGTGGTCGGCACTGAGCCGGGCCGCCGTCTCCCGTACGACCGGATGCTCGTGATCGATGACCTCGTCGGCGGCGAGGCAGGCCGAGATGTCCGGGTTCCGCTGGATCAGTTCCATGACGGCGACCCCGGGGGACGGGCTCGGCCGGCTGATCGCGGAGCGGCGTCCGGAACCGACGTTCGCCGCCGTCGGGGCGGAACTACGCGGCCATCTCCTCCTTGAGCGCCTGGACGAACGCGTCGACATCGTCCTCGGTCGTGTCGAAGGAACACATCCAGCGGACGTCCCCGGCCTTCTCGTCCCAGAAGTAGAAGCGGAACCGCTCCTGGAGGCGCAGGGTCACGGCGTGCGGCAGCCGGGCGAAGACGGCGTTGGCCTGGACGGGGTGCAGGATCTCCACCCCGTCGACCGCGCGGACACCGGCCGCGAGCCGCTGGGCCATGGCGTTGGAGTGCCGGGCGTTGCGCAGCCACAGGTCGCCGGCGAGCAGCGCCTCCAACTGCACCGACACGAACCGCATCTTGGACGGGAGCTGCATCGAGAGCTTCCGCAGGTGCTTCATGGCCCGCACCGCGTCCGGGTTGATCACGACGACGGCCTCGCCGAAGAGCATGCCGTTCTTCGTGCCTCCGTAGGAGAGGACGTCCACGCCCGCGGTGTTGGTGAAGGTCCGCATCGGAACGTCCAGTGACGCGGCGGCGTTGGCTATCCGGGCGCCGTCGAGGTGCACCTTCATGCCGAGCGCGTGGGCGTGCGCGCACAGGGCGCGGATCTCGTCGGGCGTGTAGACCGTGCCCAGTTCGGTGTTCTGGGTGATCGACACGGCCTGGGGCATGGCGCGGTGCTCGTCGTCCCAGCCGTACGCCTCCCGGTCGATCAGCTCGGGGGTGAGCTTGCCGTCGGGCGTGGGTACGGTGAGCAGTTTGAGCCCGGCCACGCGCTCCGGAGCGCCGCCCTCGTCCACGTTGATGTGCGCGGACTCGGCGCAGATCACGGCGCCCCAGCGGTCGGTGAGCGCCTGGAGCGCGACGACGTTGGCTCCGGTGCCGTTGAAGACGGGGAACGCCTCCGCCGTCGGGCCGAAGTGGCTGTGCATGACCCGCTGGAGGTGGCCGGTGTACTCGTCCTCCCCGTACGCGACCTGGTGGCCGCCGTTGGCCACGGCGAGCGCCGCGAGGATCTCGGGGTGGACACCCGCGTAGTTGTCACTGGCGAAGCCGCGTACCTCCGGGTCGTGGTGGCGGCGCGCGTCCGTCGTACGGGACCTCACGGTCCGGGGGTCAGCCACAGGCGATTTCCATTCACTTCCCGGGCGGGCCTGTCCCAGACTCCGGCGATGGCCTCGGCCAGTTCCGTGACGTCGGTGAAGCCCGCGAACTTCGCGTTCGGTCGCTCGGCGCGCATCGCGTCGTGCACCAGCGCCTTGATCACCAGGATGGCAGCCGCGGCCCGGGGACCCTCCTCGCCCCCCGCTTTGCGGAAGGCGTCGCCGAGGGCGAGTGTCCATGCCTCGGCGGCGGCCTTGGCGGCGGCGTACGCGGCGTTGCCCGCGGTGGGCTTGGCGGCGCCCGAGGCGCTGATCAGCAGGTACCGGCCGCGGTCGCTGCGCAGGAGCCCGTCGTGGAAGGCCAGGGAGGTGTGCTGGACGGTACGGATGAGCAGCTTCTCCAGCAGCTCCCAGTCGGCCGGATCGGCCTCGGCGAAGGTGGCGCTGCCGCGCCAGCCGCCGACGAGGTGGACCAGCCCGTCGATCCGCCCGAACTCCTTCTCGGTCCTGGCAGCCCATTCCCTGGTGGCTGCGAGGTCGAAGAGATCGACGGTGTCGCCGGTGACCGTGGCCCCGCCGTGCGCGGACCGGGCGGCGGCCACCGCCTCGGCGAGCCGTTCCCGGTCCGCGTCCGCGGCGACGACGGTGGCGCCCGCCCCGGCGAGCCGCAGCACCGCGGCCCGGCCCGCGGGGCCTCCGGCGCCCGCCACGGCGACGACGGCGCCGTCCAGGGCGCCGCCCCGGCCCGTGCGCGTGCCGGGGGCCGGCTCGGTGTTCGTTTCCTGGTCCGCCGCCATGGGCGCCGTCTCCTGCCTCGGCGCGCTCATGCCGCCGTCCGGTCGGCCGCCGCGGTCGCCGGGGTCCCGGCGGTTCCGGCGGGTTCAGGGGTTCGCGCCGTGATCCCCCGGGTCGAGGCGACCACGTGCTTGAGCCGCTTCGCGAGCGCCTCGTAGAACATGCTGAGCGGAAACTCGTCGGGGAGCACGTCGTCGACGAGTTTCCTGGGCGGCTGCGAGAGGTCCAGGGCGTCGGGGCCCTTGGCCCAGCGGGATCCGGGGTGCGGGGCGAGATACGTCGAGACCAGCTCGTACGCCGCGAACCAGTGGACCAGTTTCGGCCGGTCGATCCCCGCCCGGTACAGCTCCTCGATCTCCGCGCAGAGCTGGTTGGTGACCTGGGGCGCCCGTTCCCAGTCGATGCGCAGGGTGTTGTCCGTCCAGCGCACCACGTCGTGCTGGTGGAGGTAGGCGAAGAGGAGCTGGCCACCGAGGCCGTCGTAGTTGCGCTCGCGCGCGCCGGTGACGGGGAAGCGGAACATACGGTCGAAGAGCACGGCGTACTGGACGTCGCGGCCCTGCGGGAAGCCGTCCGCCTCCAGCCGTACGGCCTCGCGGAAGGCGGTGAGGTCGCAGCGCAGCTCCTCCAGGCCGTACATCCAGAACGGCTGACGCTGCTTGATCATGAAGGGGTCGAAGGGCAGGTCGCCGTGGCTGTGGGTACGGTCGTGGACCATGTCCCAGAGCACGAACGCCTGCTGGCAGCGGTCCTGGTCGGCGACGAGCGCGCGGATGTCGTCGGGCAGGTCGACCCCGAGGGTGTCGACGGCCGCGTCGATGACCCGGCGGAAGCGGGCGGCCTCGCGGTCGCAGAAGATCCCGCCCCAGGTGAACCGCTCGGGGGCCTCGCGCACGGCGATGGTCTCGGGGAAGAACACCGCGGAGTTGGTGTCGTACCCGGCGGTGAAGTCCTCGAAGGTGATGCCGCAGAAGAGCGGGTTGTCGTAGCGCGTGCGCTCCAGCTCGGCGAGCCACTCGGGCCAGACCATGCGGAGCACGACCGCTTCGAGGTTCCGGTCCGGGTTGCCGTTCTGCGTGTACATGGGGAAGACGGCGAGGTGCTGGCGGCCGTCCGTCCGGTCGGCGGCGGGCCCGAAGGCGAGCAGCGAGTCCAGGAAGTCCGGGACCCCGAAGCCGTCGTCGGCCCACTGGCGCAGGTCGGAGCGGAGCGCGGCGTGGTAAGCGGCGTCGTGCGGGAGCAGCGGGGAAAGCTGCTCGACCGCGGCGATCACCCGGTCGAGTGTCCCCTCGACGAGCGAGCGCGCCGGGGCGCCCTCGGCGTCGAGGTCGATCGAGCCGTCCGCGGACTGCCAGGGGCGGATCTCCTCGACGGCACTCTTGAGTTGAGGCCACGCCGGGTGCGCGATCACGCGGTCGGCGTCATTTATGCCGGGCCCAGGGGTGTCCTGCACAAGAATTTCCGTCATGTCACTTCCTCCACAGAATATCTTGGCGTCAAGACAGTCAAGGAACTGTATAGGTGTCCTGATCTCCATCACAAGCGAAGATCAAACAAATCGTCCTGCCGACACCCCCTGGCCACCGCCGATTTTCCTGCGCTTCCGGGGTTTGACACATCGATTAAGCGTAGCCCCGGAGACCTCGCCCGGCATGGGGACGGCGGGGGGCGCCAGGGGCGCCGATCAGGCCTAGGCTGCGCGCGGGAGCCGCTGTCGACGAAAGTGAGACTGTCTTGACTTTCCAGATCATCGGTCATCGTGGAGTGATGGGTGTCGAGCCGGAGAACACCCTGCGCTCCTTCGCGCACGCGGAGCGTGCCGGTATGGACGCCATCGAGCTGGATCTGCATCTGAGCAAGGACGGCGCCCTCGTCGTCATGCACGACACCGAAGTGGACCGTACGACCGACGGAACGGGCGCGATCGCCGCGCGGACGCTCGCCGAGCTGCGGGAGCTGGACGCGGGTGACGGCGAGCGCGTCCCGGTCTTCGAAGAGGTCCTGGACGCCGTACGGTCACCGCTCCAGGCCGAGATCAAGGACGTGGCGGCGGCCCGCGCGCTGGCCCGGGTGATGCGGGAGCGCGGCCTCGTGGACCGGGTCGAGGTGTCGTCGTTCCACGACGAGGCGGTCGCCGAGATCGCCGCGCTGGTGCCGGGCGTACGGACGGTGCTGATCGCCAGTCGCTGGGGCGAGGACGTGGTGGACCGGGCGACGGCGGTGGGCGCCGCCTCGCTGGCCCTGAATCTGCGCAGGCTGACGCTGGAGGTCGTGGAGCGCGCGCACGAGCGCGGTCTCGGTGTGATCGGCTGGGTGGTGAACACGCAGGAGCAGCTCCGGCTGGCGCGCGCCTTCGAGCTGAACGCCGTGACCACCGACCACCCGGAGATACGGCGCACCGGCCGCTTCACCGCCTGAGCGAAGCGCCCGGGTACGCCGCCGCGGGGCCGGCCGGATCTACGGCTCGGTCACCGGCTTGACCAGCAGCTCGAACTCCAGGTCGGCCCGGAGCGGCACGCCGAAGCGCTCGTCGCCGTACGGGAAGGGGAACAGCTTTCCCGTACGGCGGTAGCCGCGCCGCTCGTACCAGGCGATCAGGTCCTCGCGCTGCCGGATCACCGTCATGTGCATCTCCTGAACGCCCCAGCCCTCGCGGGCCGTGCGCTCCGCCTCCGCGATGATCAGCCGGCCGAGCCCGCCGCCCTGCGCTCCCGGTGTCACGGCGAACATGCCGAAGTAGGCCGCCTCCCCGCGGTGTTCGAGCTGGCAGCAGGCGATCAGCGCGCCGTCCCGCTCGACGGCCAGCAGCCGGCTGCCGGACGCCTCGATCACCGCGAGCACCCCTTCCCGGTCGGTCCGCCGCCCGTCCAGGAGGTCCGCCTCGGTGGTCCAGCCGGTCCGGCTGCTGTCGCCCCGGTAGGCCGACTCGATCAGCGCGACCAGCGCCTCGGCGTCGGCCGCCGTGGCATCGCGGTACGTGAGGGCCCCGGCGGGGCTCGGGACGGTGTCCATGGTGCGCGGTCTCCTCGCAGACGGCCGGTGAGCCGGTGAGCCGGTGGGGGGCAGCAGCAGCCTAACGCGGGTACGGATGGGCACGACGGGGTGCGAGGGGGCGGGCGGTACGGGGCCGGTACGGAGGCGCCGCCCCGCCCGGTGTCCCCGGCGGGCCCGCGACTTCGATGGGAGTGTGCAACGACTGTGACACCCGAGACATCCGACACCCGACGGGCTCTGGTCGTCCGGGGCGGCTGGGAGGGACACCGCCCCGTGGAGATCACGGAGCTGTTCCTGCCCTTCCTGCGCGCCCACGGCTACGACGTACGGACCTCCGCCACCCTGGACGTCTACGCCGACGCCGAACTGCTCGCCGCCACCGATCTGGTCGTCCAGTGCTGGACGATGGGCGAGATCACCGGGGAGCAGAGCGCGGGCCTCGCCGCCGCCGTACGCGCCGGGACGGGGCTGGCCGGCTGGCACGGCGGGATCGTCGACTCCTTCCGCGGTGACCTCGGTTACCAGCTTCTGACCGGCGGCCAGTTCCTGATGCACCCGGCCGGCTTCTCCGAGCACGAGGTCACCCCGGTCGAGGAGCGCGTGGACCACCCGGTCGTGGCGGGCCTCGGCGCCTTCCGGGTCCACACGGAGAAGTACTGGCTGGCCACCGATCCGCTGATCGACGTGCTCGCCACCGTCGGGTTCGCGGCGGACGAGGACCGCGCGCGGCCGGTCACCATGCCCGCCGTGTGGACCAGGAACTGGGGCTCCGGACGGGTCTTCGTCTCGGCCGTCGGCCACAAACCGGACGACTTCGACGTACCCGAGGTACGGACACTCACCGAGAGGGGACTGCTGTGGGCGAGCCGCTGAGAGTCGGCATGGTGGGCGCGGGCACGATCAGCGGCGCCTATCTGGACACCCTGGAGCGGCTGGGGAACGTGACGCTCACCGCCGTCACCGACCTCGATCCCGGCCGCGCCGCGGCCGTCGCGGCGCGGGTACCGGGGACGGCCGTCGCCGCGTCGGCCGCCGAACTGGCGGCCAGGGACGATGTCGACGCCGTCCTCAACCTGACGATCCCGGCGGCCCACGCGGACGTCGCCCTGACGGCGCTGGCCGCGGGCAAACACGTCTACGGGGAGAAACCGTTCGCCACCACCCGGGAGGAGGCCGACGCGCTGCTCAGCGCCGCCGCGGAAGCCGGCGGTCCGCGCCTCGGCTGCGCGCCCGACACCGTCCTGGGGACGGGGGTCCAGACGGCGCGCAGGGCGGTCGACGACGGGCTGATCGGCGTGCCGGTCGCCGCGACGGCCTTCATGACCACGGCGGGGCACGAACGCTGGCACCCGGCGCCCGAGTTCTACTACCGGCCCGGCGGCGGACCGCTGCTCGACATGGGCCCGTACTACCTCTCCGCGCTCGTCCACCTCCTCGGCCCGGTCGTGAAGGTGACCGGCGCCGCCTCCCGGCCCCGCGCCGAGCGGCGGATCGGCGGCGGGCCACGGGCCGGCGAGCGGTTCGGCGTCGAGGTGGACACCCATGTCAGCGGGGTGCTCCAGCACGCGAACGGCGCGCTCACCACGCTGGTGATGAGCTTCGACATCCACGCCGCGCGACTGCCGCGCATCGAGGTGTACGGCACCGGCGGCTCCCTCTCCGTACCGGACCCGAACGGCTTCGACGGGCCCGTGGAACTCCACCGGGCGGCCGGCGAGTGGGAGACCCTGCCGGTCTCGGCGGGGTACGCGGGGGCCGGGCGCGGCACCGGGCTCGCGGATCTGGCGTGGGCGCTCGGCGAGGGGCGTCCGCACCGGGCGTCCGCGGAGGTGGCGCGGCACGTCCTGGACATCATGCTGACGCTCCTCGACTCGGCGCGGGAGGACAAGGCGCTGCGGGTGGCGAGCAGTTGCGCCCGCCCCGAGCCGGTGGAGCGGTAGCAGTAGGGCGACAGCCCTCCGGGTACGAGGGGGACGCGGCGGCGGTACGTGTCCCCACCCCCGTACGCCGGGTCTCCCCGTACGCCGCGTCCCCGCCGGGTCCTCCGCGCGCCCCCCGTGTCCCTCTGCGCGTGTCTGCGCACCCACCGCGCCGGGCATCACTTCGCCGACACCACGGAACGGGGGAGGTGCGCGGTGCACGGATCCGCTGCGGCCGGATGGCTGCTCGTCGCGCTCTGCGCGACGGCCGGGGCGTACTGCCTGCTCCGGTTACGGGCCGGCGGAGCGGCCCGGCACGGTCCGGTGGGCGGTGAGGCGCTGATGGGGTTGGGGATGGCGGCGATGGCCGTGCCCGCCACGGTGGTGACACCGCCGCGCTGGGTCTGGCTGGGGTACGCGGTGGTCTTCGGCGGGGCGGCGCTGCGCGCGCTCCTCGCGAACCGGGGCTCGGCGCACCGGGCGCACCATCTGCTGGGCATGCTCGCGATGGTCTACATGGCGGGCGCCATGGCCACCGTGACGGGCGGGCCGCACGCCGCGCACACGGCGGCGGGGACCCCGCCGGTCACCACCGCGCTGCTGGTCTACTACGCGGGTTACGTGCTGTGGGCGGGCGCCCGGCTGCTGCCGCTGCCCGCCCTGTCCGGGCCCGCGGCGGGTCCGGCGCGGGGTTCCGCGTCCGGCGCGGTCGCCGTCCCGGCGCACGGCGGTTCGGGGGCCGTCGGCTGGGCCGACCGGACGGAGTTGGTGCCGGCCTGCCGGCTGTCCATGGGGATCGCGATGCTGGCGATGCTGGTCACGCTCTGATTTCGGCCGGTTCGCTCCGGTTCCCTGATCGCCCGGACCCGCCGCGAAACGTGTCGTGGGTCACTTGCCGGTCAAGGTCGTACCTCTGGGGGGCGCGACCCTCATACTCTGGGCGCCATGATGGTCTCCTTGGCGCTGCTGCTGCTCGGTGCACTGGCCGCGGTCATCGCGCCGCGGATCCTGTCCCGCGCCGAGTGGCCCGAGCGTGAGCCCGTGGTGGCACTGTGGGTCTGGCAGTGCGTCGTGGCGGCCGTCCTGCTGAGTTTCGCGCTCTCCATGGTCTTCAGCGCGGCCGCCGCCTGGCTGGCCGTACGGGGGCATGTCTTCGCGCCCGCGCCGAGCGGCGTGGTCGAGGCGTACGCCTTCGGACCGAGCCGGTCGTGGTCGGCCGTGCTCGCCGTCCTGCTGGCGGGCGGCGGTCTGTGGACGGTGGCGATGCTCACCCGCGAGATCCACCGGGCCCGCCGCAGGCGCCGGCAGCGCCGCAGGGAACTGCTCGTACGCGCCCCGGTGCTGCCCGGCGAGGAGCCGGGCGGCGAGCCGCTCGTGGTACTGGAGGGCGAGCGCCCCGGTGCGTGGTGGCTGCCGGGTGCGGCGCCTCAACTGGTCATCACCACGGCCGCGTTGCGTCGGCTGAAGGGCCGTCAGCTCGATGCCGTACTCGCCCATGAGCAGGGCCACGCGCGGGCGCGGCACGACTGGTTGCTGCACTGCTCGGGGGCGCTGGCGAACGGCTTCCCGCAGATCCCGGTCTTCGCCGCGTTCCGCGACGAGATGCACCGGCTGGTCGAGTTGGCCGCCGACGATGTCGCCTCCCGGCGCTTCGGCCGGCTGACGATCGCCCTCGCTCTGGTCGAACTCAACGAGGACCGTGGGGTGTTCGGCCCCGGCAACACTCCGGACGCGCAGGTGCCGCAGCGGGTGCACCGGCTGCTGACGCCCGTTCCCCGGCTGACCGCCGCACGCAGGCTGCGGCTGACGGCGGCTGCCGCGCTGGTGCCGGTGGTTCCGCTGCTGATCGCCTTCGTACCGGCGCTGCGCGCACTCGGATAACCCGCGGAACGGCCCGCCGGGTAGCCCGCCGGGCTCCGCGTCGGCGAGGATCACCACATGCGCCTCCCACCGGTCCCCGCGGCTCCCTCTCCCGTTCCCGCCCCCCCGCACGTGCGGCAGCCCCGCGGAACAAGATGGTCAGGACCGGGCCGTACGGCCGCGCTGCTCGTCGTCGCCGCCGGGCTGCTGACGGCGCTCGTCGCCGTGCGGTGGGGGCCGCTGACCGCGTTCGACCAGACGGTCGCGGAGGATCTGCACCGCCGGGCGGTGGCCGAGCCGGGGCTCACCCGGGTCAACCGACTGCTCTCCGACTGGGCCTGGGACCCCTGGACGATGCGGCTGCTGACGGCGGTGGCCGTGGTCACAGTGTGGCTGCGCGGCGAGCGGCTGCTCGCCGTGTGGGTGGCGGCGGCCAGCGCGCTGGGGGCGGCCGTCTCACAGGGGCTGAAGTGGGCCGTGGGACGGGAGCGTCCGCAGTGGCCCGACCCGGTCGACTCCGCGCACTTCGCCGCGTACCCCTCCGGACATGCCATGACGGCCACCGTGACCTGCGGCCTGCTGCTGTGGCTGACGTGGCGCCACGGCGTGGGCGTACGGCTCCGGCGGACGGCCGTGACGGTCGCCGCGGTGTCCGTCATCGGCGTGGGAATCACCCGATTGTGGCTGGGCGTGCACTGGAGTTCGGACGTTCTGGGCGGCTGGCTGCTCGGAGGCGCCCTGGTCGCGTTCTCGATCGCGCTGTTCAGGCGCGTGACCTTGTCCAGGGAGCCGTGACGCGGGAAGGATCGGGTACATGACCTTCAAGGCTGTGCTCTTCGACTTTTCCGGAACCCTCTTCCGTATCGAATCCGCGAGTTCATGGCTGCGCGCCGTGCTCGACGAGGCGGGTGTCGCCGTATCCCCCATCGAGGTACGGCGGTACGCGATGCGGCTGGCCGTGGCCGGCGCCCTGCCCGGACTGCCCTCCCCGCAGGAGGTGCCGCAGGATCTGGCCGAGCTGTGGGCGACCCGTGACGAGAGCGCCGAACGCCACCGCGCCGCGTACACCGGAGTCGCCCGGCAGGTGGAACTGCCCAGCCCCGGCCTGTACGACGCGCTCTACGACCGCCACATGACACCGGACGCCTGGCGCCCCTACGCGGACGCGGCCGAGGTCCTGGGCGCGCTGCGGAGCGCCGGCATCGGCGTCGCGGTGGTGAGCAACATCGGCTGGGACCTGCGCCCCGTCTTCCGCGCCCACGGCCTGGACGCCCTCGTGGACGCGTATGTACTGAGTTACGAACACGGCATCCAGAAGCCCGACACCCGCCTCTTCAAGGCCGCCTGCGAGGAGTTGGGCCAGGATCCGCACGACGTCCTGATGGTCGGCGACGACCGGCACGCGGACGGCGGCGCGGCCGAACTCGGCTGCGCGGTCCACTTCGTGGACCACCTCCCGGTGGAGGAACGCCCCGCGGGCCTGCGCCCGGTCATCAGCCTCGCGGGCGCCGACCCGCTCCCGTAACCGCCCCGCCGCGCAGGGGCACGTTCCGCACAACGTGCCCCTGCGCACGGCACGATCGAGAGCATCGAGGAATCCGTCAGCCGTGCCGCCCCACAGCCCCGCCCCCACCCGCGAAGAACCGACCGGGGGGCGCGCCACCACCGCCTTCGACCGGATGCTCACCGGACTGTCCCTGTGGTGGATGGCCTCGCCCGTCGCCTTCGCCTTGTGGGCCCTC
The DNA here is from genome assembly GCF_042756365.1 of Streptomyces sp. NPDC059092. Classification (NCBI taxonomy): domain Bacteria; kingdom Bacillati; phylum Actinomycetota; class Actinomycetes; order Kitasatosporales; family Streptomycetaceae; genus Streptomyces; species Streptomyces sp. NPDC059092. Next base: position 29,655 of record NZ_JBHZEJ010000062.1, on the reverse strand, counting down.
GTCGAAGCCCGGTCGCGTGGCAGCTCGTGGACGGGCGACGCGCTGTTGTGGACCTGCGTCGGCGGCGTCCTGGTCGCCCCTGCCGCCGGCCTCTTCCTGGCACTCGCCGGACGGCGCCGACCGGCCCGCCGGCGCTTCGCCCTCATGTGCGCGGTGTCCGCCGGCGCCGCCGTCCTGCTCATGATCTTCGTGGAGCTCGCCGCCGAGTGCCCCGACGGCTACCACTGCTGAGGCCGTCCGCGACTGCCGTGATCCGCCACCGTTGACAAAGCGGAACGGCGTTCCGTATGTTAAATGGAACAACGTTCCGTTTTCGGCGTGACGGAAGCCGCCGGCGGAGTCCAGTGAAGGGACCTACGCACCATGAGTGAACCGACGTACCCGACCGACGCCTTCGGTCCGCCCGCTCCCGTCCTCTCGGTCAGCCCCGTGGTGCTGCCCGTCCCCGGCCGGGCCGTGGACCTGGAGGTCCGGGTCTCCGCGCCCGTGACCGGGGACGACCTGCCGGTCGTCCTCCTCTCGCACGGCCAGGGCTCCTCGAACCACCTCTCCTCGCTGAACGGCTACGCCCCCCTCGCCCACTATTGGGCGGCGCACGGCTTCGTCGTGATCCAGCCCACCCATCTGAGCTCCAGGACGCTGGACCTGGATCCCCACGCCCCCGGGGCGCCTCTGTACTGGCGGTCACGGGCCGAGGACATGAAGCACGTCCTCGACCGGCTCGACGCGATCGAGGCCGCCGTCCCGCAGCTCCTCGGGCGTCCGGACCACCGCAAGGTCGCCGTGGCCGGGCACTCGATGGGCGGGCACACCGCGAGCCTGCTGCTGGGCGCGCGGCTCACCGACCCGGACGACGGTACGGCGGTGAACCTGACGGACCCCCGGATCACAGCGGGTGTACTGCTCGCCGCGCCCGGCAGAGGCGGCGACGCCCTCGGCGAGTTCGCGGCCGAGCACTATCCCTTCCTCCTGACCACGGACTTCTCCGCGATGACGACGCCCACGCTCGTCGTCGCCGGCGACAAGGACTCCTCCGCCCACCTGACGGTCGGGGGCCCGGACTGGCACGCCGACCCGTACTCCCTCTCCCCCGGCCCCAAGTCCCTGCTCACCCTCTTCGACGCGGAGCACGGGCTCGGCGGGATCTCCGGGTACGACGTCGCCGAGACCACGGACGAGAGCCCCGGCCGGGTGGCCGCGGTCCAGCGGCTCACCTGGGCCTACCTCCGCGCGGAGTTCTTCCCCGGGGATCGCGCCTGGCAGGCGGCGCGCGACGCGCTGACGGCCGGCGCCGACCCGATCGGACGCGTCACGTCCAAGTGAGCCGAGCCCCGTGCCGCCCAGGGGGCTCCCCCGGCCCTCGGGCGGGCCGGGGAATCAGCCGGGTCCTGACGTCGGGTCTTCGTCCAGGTCGAGGGCGAGCTGTCGCAGCAGGGGCCCGTACTCCGGATGGGCGAGGGCCGAGGCGAACTGGGCGACCAGGTAGTCCGCGGGGTTGCCGGTGTCGTACCAGCGGCCCTGGATGACCTGGCCGTAGACGGCGCGGGTCGCGGCGTAGGCGTTGACCGCGTCGGTCAGGTAGACCTCGCCGGTGCGGTGCTCGTACCAGCGCCTGGTCTGCTCGCGCAGTTCGTCGATGATGCCGGGGGTGACGACATAGCCGCCGATGGCCGCGAAGGCCGACGGCGCGTCCGCCGGCTTCGGCTTCTCCACCAGGCCGGTGATCCGCAACAGGCCGTCGTCCAGGTCCTCCTTGACGACGGGGACGCCGTAGCGCTGGGAGTCCTGCGGCGCCATGGGCATCACGGCCAGCACCGGGCAGCGGGTCGCCTCGTACGCGCGGATGAGCTGCTGGGCCCTGGGGACCTCGGCCACGAAGACGTCGTCGGGCCACAGCACCAGCATCGGCTCGTCCCCGAGGTGCCGGGCGGCGTTCAGCACCGGAGTGCCGTTTCCGTACGGGCCATGCTGGTCCAGATACGTGATGTGGCCCTGCCTGGCCAGTTCGGCGACCTCTTCGACCGCGTCCGCGTAGGCGCTCTTGCCGTCGGCGCGAAGCTGCTCCACCAGGGCCGGGTTGGGCCGGAAGTGATCCTGGATCAGGGACTTTCCGCCCGAGACCACGATGGTGATGTCCGTGATCCCGGATGCCACCAGCTCGCGTACGGTGTGCTCGATCACCGGCTTGTCCCCGACCGGCAGCATCTCCTTCGGCGTCGCCTTCGTCAGCGGCAGCAGGCGTGAGCCCAGGCCGGCGGCGGGGATGACGGCCCTGCGGATCATCGAAGTGGTCATCGGCTCTCTCCTGGTCGAAACCCCCTGCGCGGAAGCGTCGCCCGTAATTGTGAGGTAAGTGCAGGTCAGAAGGGGTAGCGCGGCGACAGTGTCGCCGACGGGCCGATGGGCGGCTCCAGTGCGGGAGGACATGCACGCGAGCCCGGAGGCCGACCTGGGCGGCCGGCAGGGAAGAGGACCTTTCACTCGGTTCCGTCGGCCCGCGGAGGTGAGGAGCGGGTACCGCGTGCGGTGACGAGGTGGAGGGGCGGAGTCGGCCGAAGCCCTGCTTCTCCGCCTCCGCCCCGAACCCGAGGGGCCGGGGCTCGCGGGAGGAGCAGCGGACCCACGCCGGACGCGCCACTCCAGGCTCTGTCTGACAAATCCCGCCTGGCACGCCACGCCTGGCACGCACGCTCGCCGCGTTGTCGGAGTCGTCCACGTACGTCCGTGCCATCGAGGGTACCGATCCTCCGCCTTGCGATCGCGCTCGGCATCCGAAGGGCAATTCAGTGCGCCGAGACGGAGCGAGCGGAGTGCACCGGACGCCACGCGCCACGCCCTACGGGCGGACGGCGCTATTTGTCAGACAGAGCCTAGCGCGCGGAGCGACGCGGACGGAGCGACGCGCTGTCCGGGGAAGAGGGGTCCGGTCGTCGAGCGGCCATCGGCGCGCGCTCCGCGTCCGCACACCGGCTCGCGCCGGGGCCGTGTGTTCACGGGTGGGCAGGGGGACCCGTGTTTCCGGCATTCCCGCCGGCGCGCGTCGCCGGACACTCCGGCTGCCCGTCGGGCCCTGCCCCTGGCCGCCCCCACCCGCCCCTACGGGCTACCCGTCATCGACGCCACCCGCCTCATGGACGAGGTCCGGTACACCGGTGACACCCTCCGCAGCCGCGTCGAGGCGTGAGCAGGGCACCCCGCCCACCTCGCCGGACCTGGCCCCGCCTCCGTACCGCGGAACAGGCCTGCGCCCGCGCCCGGGGACGCTCCGGAATCCGGGCGGCTCCACCGGGATGGCCGCCGTCCCCGCGCGGGAAGTGGGCGCCCGGGCCTAGCGTGAGAACGCGCGGCGAGCGACGCGGCACTTCGAACGGCGGAGGAACGCATGGCCGTACGGCACCGGTTGATCAGGAAGCCCCCCGAGGACGTCTGGGCGGTCCTGTCCGACGGCGAACGGTACGGGGAGTGGGTCGTCGGTACCTCACGGGCCGAGCTGGACGAGGGGCACTGGCCCGAGCTGGGGGCGACCCTCCGCTACGAGATCAGGATCGGTCCTTTCACCCTGCACAACCGAACCGTCGTACGCCGCAGCGAGCCGAACGCGGTCCTCGAACTGGAGGCGCACAGCGGGCCGCTGGGGACCGCGAGGATCGCGATGGAACTACGGCCCTGGGGCGGCCACACCCTGATCATCCTCGACGAACACCCGTTGCGCGGTGCGGGGGGCGCCCTGCACAACGGCCTCCTGGACGCGGCGCAGCAGGTGCGGCACCGCGCGATGCTGGGCCGTCTCGCCCGGGTGTGCGAGGGGGCCGAAGGTCCCGCCCGTACCGCTCCCGGGCGACCGCGACCACGACCACGACCGCACAGGGCCTGACCCGCACCGGGACCTGGAGACAGCCGCTCCACCGGGCGCGGCGCCACCCACCGAGCCGGGAGCGAGAGTCATGCCGGACGCTGTAGTGATCGGGGCGGGCCCCAATGGGCTGGTCGCGGCGAACCTCCTGGCCGACGCGGGCTGGAGCGTGGAGGTCCTGGAGGCCCAGGACGAGCCCGGAGGCGCCGTACGGCACGACCGGGGGGTCGATCCCGAGTTCGCCAGCGACCTCTTCAGCGCCTTCTACCCTCTGGCCGCGGCTTCCCCGGTCCTGGCCGGCCTCCGACTGGAGCGGGAGGGGCTGGGCTGGAGCCACGCCCCGAAGGTGCTCGCCCACCCCCTGCGGGACGGTCGGTGCGCGGTGCTCAGCCGTGACCTGGAGGAGACCGCCGCGAGCCTGGAGGCGTTCGCCCCCGGGGACGGGGCCGCCTGGAAGGAGCTGTGGGAGGTCTGGGAGGAGCTGCGGACCGGCGTCCTCGACGCCATGTTCACGCCGTTCCCCCCGGTCCGCGCGGGGGCCAGGATGGCGCTGCGGCTGCGTGGGGCGGGCGGGCTGCGACTGGCCAGGACGCTGTTGCTGCCCGTACGGCGGCTGGGCGAGGAGGAGTTCCGCGGCGAGGGCGGCAGGCTCCTGCTCGCGGGCAACGCCCTGCACGCGGACCTCGCACCGGAGGCGACAGGCAGCGGCGGATTCGGCTGGCTGATGTCCATGCTCGGCCAGACCTACGGCTTCCCCGTTCCCACCGGCGGCGCCGGGGCGCTCACCGCCGCTCTCGCCCGCCGGCTGGCGCGGCGCGGAGGGGCCGTCCGCTGCGGGGAACGGGTCACCGAGGTCGTCGTACGCGGCGGCCGGGCCGTCGGCGTCCGCACCGCGGGCGGTGAGGCGGTAGCGGCCCGCAGGGCGGTCCTGGCCGGTGTGTCCGCGCCCGCTCTCTACGGCTCCCTGGTGGACGAACGGCATCTCCCCGGGCGGCTGCTCGCCGATCTGAAGCGCTTCCAGTGGGACTTCGCCACGTTCAAGGTCGACTGGGCGCTGAACGGCTCGGTGCCCTGGACCTGTCCGGAGGCCGCGCAGGCGGGGACCGTCCATCTCGCGGAGGGCGTGGACGGCCTCACCCGTTTCGCCGCGCAGATCGCCATGGGCCGCGTCCCCGACGAACCCTTCGCCCTCTTCGGGCAGATGACCACCGCCGACCCCAGCCGCTCGCCCCGGGGCACCGAGTCCGCCTGGGCCTACACGCACGTACCGCACCGGGTGCGGGGGGACGCCGGCGACGACGGGCTGACGGGTTCATGGGACGCCCGGGAGCAGGAGGCGATGGCGGACCGTGTCGAGGCCCAGGTCGAACGCTACGCCCCCGGTTTCCGCGGCCTCATCAGGGCCCGGCGCGTCCTCGCCCCGCCCACCCTGGAGAGCATGGACGCCAACCTCCACGGAGGCGCCATCAACGGCGGCACCACGGCCATGCACCAGCAACTGGTCTTCCGCCCCACCCCCGGCACCGGCCGCCCGGAAACGCCCGTTCCCGGCCTCTACCTCGCTTCCGCCTCCGCGCACCCGGGCGGGGGAGTTCATGGCGCCCCCGGAGCCAACGCCGCGCGGGCGGCTCTACGCCGGCGGCGCACCGGCGCCCTGTCCCACCTCCGGAGCCGGCCGGGGCGACGGTGTCCGCGTCGGCGAAATGCGGGGTTTCCGCTTCCGCGATCATGAGGGCGGCGATTCCCGCGCGCGGCGCCAGGGGCGGGATCCTTCGCGGCGTGAACTCCCCGGCGCGGAGAAGACGCCCGTCGCCCCGGCAGGGCTTGTTGGTCAGCGGCCCGGCGTGGACGGTGGTTCCGGCCGCTTCGCGGACGAGTCCTCAGCCGATCGGTGACCCCGGGCCCAGCGGCGGACCCAAGGCGTACCAGATCGCGGACCACGCGATCCAGGCACCCGTCATGGCCAGGGCGGCCGGAGCGTGAAGGACACCAGGGTGCCGATTCCCGCCTTCTTCCGGTAGGTCCGCAGATAGCCGACGGTCAGAACGAAGGTGGCACTCCGCTCCCCCTACCGCGATGACGCACCGCAGGATGCCATCGGTCAGGTTCACGGCCCCAGCACCAAGTACGCCGGGCTTGTCCTGCGCTCGCCGAGCTCGCGGAAGTTCTCGATCGCGGTCCGGAACCGGATGTACGGGTCGCACCAACTGGAGATGTGCGGACTCGGCACATCGGGGAAGCGATCGAAATGTCCCCGCCCGCAGATGCCCACCTGACCAGCTGGTCACCAGAGAAGACGCCGCCGGCCTTGGGCGATCCCGGCCGTCGGGCAAACGGCCGGGGTCCGCCGGATCCGCCGACATGGCCGGCCGATCCGGCACCCGACGACCCACGCGACCCACAACCCCCGGAGGAACCGTGTTCCCCGATCGCACCGAACCTGATGACAGTGGGCCCTGCCCCTCCGCCGCCTCGCGCCCGGGCGCGAGGTCTGCCGGATGAGCCCGACGAAGCCGCTGCCCGCGGCACTGCGGCGCTGGGCGGAACAACGCATCGGCTCCGTCGTGTCCGTCCGCGACGCCTCGCACGACTGGGACCGCTCCCGGGTGTGGGACCTGGAGGGCGAACGCGAGGTGCACCACTACCTGAAGATCTCGCCCTCGGTGAAGTTCTTCACCCGCGAGACCCGGGCATACCGCCACGTCGTCCACGCCCTCGGACACACCCGGGCGCCCCACCTCGTCGACAGCCGCGCCCAGGACCTGGCCCTGCTGCTCACCGCGGTCCCCGGCGCCCCGGCAAAGGACCTCGGCTTGGGCGCCGTCGAGTGGCGGACCGTGCACCAACAGGCCGGAACGCTCTGCGCCCGGCTCCACAAAGCCGGGCCACTCGATCGCGGCGACCGGGTGGAGGCCGAAACCTCTTTGCCCGCCGCCGCTGACGGAGCGGAGAAGCACCTGGCTCGCGCCGGGGACCAGCTCAACCAGGACGAGCAGCAGCTGATCCGCGACCACGCCGCCCGGCTCCGCCGCGTCGGCCCGGTGCCCGTCGGCTACATCCACGGCGACAACCAGCCGAGGAACTGGCTGTGGTCCCAGCACGGGCTCGCCCTCGTCGACTTCGAACGGTCCCGGCCGGCCGCCCGCGTCCAGGACTTCGTCATCCTCGCGACCACCCAGTGGGCCGACCATCCGGACCGCGAGAAGTCGTTCCTCCTGTCCTACGGGCGGGAGCTGTCCGACGTCGAGCGGCACGCGCTGCGCTGCCTGACCGCGCTGGACGCGGTCAACTGCCTGGCCTGGGGCCCGGACAACAGTGACGCCGAGGTCACTGCCCGGGGCCGGCGGACCCTGGACCGGCTCATGAGGGAGGACCGGCCGTAAGCGCCGTACACCACCCTGGCGAACTCCCGGCTGGCCGCCCAGTACGACGAGATCGAACGTCTGCGCACGCAGATCGCCGAGAGCGCTCCCCTGCGTGCCGTACCGAAGGCACGCGACACCGTGAGACCGACGGCCGGATCTGCGCCCTCATCCTGCCTGATTACGCAGAATGCCCCATGGGTAGCAACAGGCGGAGCATCGACGGCACGTGTCCCCCCAACAGCGTCGAAAGGGCGGAAAGTTGAGCTGTCCGAAGGCCGTGAACACCCGCCGGAACCACAGGCCGGGCAGCACCGGGGAACTCGACGGGGCGGATCGATGAACACCCTGCTCCGGCCGGAACAGCTACGCGGCCTGATCACCGACGAGCTGGAGAGCACCACTACCTGGCACACGCTGCCGGGGGTGTGCCGCCGCCTCGGCCTTGACGCCCCCGACGCCGCCGACTGGAACGGCGGCGGCAAAAGCAAATACGTGCGGGCGCTCCTGGAGGATCACGAACTCACCGAACTGGTAGATCTGGCCCGGAAGGTGGTCGAGCAGCTCGGCAGCCAGCGGCTGGAGGACCAGTTGGACCAGCTGGGACCCCGCGGCGCCTCCGGAGAGTTCCGCAACCTCATCTTCGCCGGGACCGGACCCAAGCCGGAGGTGTTGCTCGACGACTCGGTGGGCAACTAACGGGATCGGTAAGGATGCGTCGGCAGGCACGGTCTTCCACCCGGATCACAGAGCGTCGAGACCTCCATGATCTTGGAAGTCCGCGCCTGTCACGTTCCCGGAACCCCGCCGAGCCGACAGATCGTCACGAACAGGGCGTCAAGCAACTACGCCGAAGCCCTGCAGCTCGACACGGCGCCCGAGACCGACCTCCTCCGCCTCATCGTTCGTGACCATCGCGAACGCTCCGCCCGGAATGCCCGGAAGCCCAGCCGTGCCGGACGCCACGTCGAGGAGAACCTCCTCAGTAGCCCCGGCGATGAAGAAGACGTACACCCCATCGCACTCCTCGCCGTCGTCATACGCTTCCGCCGCCTCCTGCTCAGCGAGGAAGTCCTCGACCTGGTCGATGCACGGGAAAGGGGAGGAACCTTCCGGAGCGCCTGGGGCTTCCGTAACGGGCACATGAATCTCAACGACAATGTCTATGAGGATCATTGTCGCTGGTCAAAGCCATGCACCCACCCCGTTCCAGGAAAAACTGCGAGACGCGGTAAATCTGCAATAACCGGACCGTGCCGAAGCCTTGCACCGAAACGAGCAATCACGCGGCAAGAGCCACCCCGCCGCGCTCACCAACCGCCGGGTCTCCGACCTCGACCACCGGCCTCCTGTAACTCACTTGAACGCCCGACAACGTGGCGAACTCCACCAGTTCAAGGCGGAGCACACACAGAGCCGCGCCTCCCACCTCGTCGAGAGCACCGCCCAGGCCAACCAGTGATTCGGCAAGCTCCCAAGAGGAGAAAATCAGAAAGAAAGGCCCCATCTCAGGCATTTCGTCAACATCAACTCCATCGCCGGACTGTCGGCGGCCCCGGGCTGGCGGCCTACAGCAGCAGCAAGTGGGCGCCGCGCGGTCTCATGCGTGCCGCGGCCGCCGAACTCGCCCACGACCGGATCCGCGTCAACGCCGTACACCCCGGCATCATCGACACACCGCTCGCCTACGGCCCCGACGGAACCGAACTCGTCCCCACCAAGGCGTTCGCCATCCCGCGTCAGGCCCGCCCCTCCGAGATCGCCGAGTTCGTGACGTTCATCGCCTCCGACAAGGCCGCCTTCGCCACCGGAGCCGAGGTCGTCGTCGACGGCGGCTTCTCACTCGGTCCCGTCAACTGACAGGCCCCGGCCCGACGAGCAGCGGATCTGCTGGTTCTCCACGCTGCTGAGGCCGGCCTCGCGCAAGCGACGGTGCGGATCGGACTGGGCCGGGCAACGGCCGGAACAGTCAGCGTGGAAGTGTCGGTGCGATGCCGATGCCGGTGCCGGTCGAGTTCGAGGGCGAGGGAGATCGCGAGGACGGCGTGGTCGGCGTTGGCGGCGGTGGCGGCGGTGGCGGCGTTGGCGGCGAGGATCCGGCCCACGGACCGCTCGGACGACCCGGTCCCCCGTGAGACCCCGCGCGCCACCGCGAACCCTTTTTTACCGCCCGAGGCCATGACCGGAACGGCCTCAGCGGCGCTCAGCCCCGCTCCGGCACGAAATCGCGCGGCGGCTTCTCGTCGTACAGGCTTCGCACGAAGTGGTCCCAGACGTTCATGGACGCATAGGGGCCAATCCGGTAGTGGTCCACACCGGGCCAGATCTTGAAGTCAAACCTCTTGCCCACGCGGATCAGCGCATCCGCCAGGGCGTAAGAGTGATCGACCGTAGCGTTCTCGTCGATCTCTCCGCACATAATGAGCAGGTCGCCCACGAGCCGATCAGCGAGTTGTACGTTGCCGAGTCCGAGATAGGCGTCGCTCTCACGATCGACATCCCCACCGAGGTGCCAGTCCCATCTGCCGGACGGCATCTTCCGAGGATCGTGGACTCCGGCGCTGCTCACCGCCGCCCGGTAGAAGTCCGGGAACATCAGAAGCATCCTCGCGGCGTTGTACCCGCCGTAGGAGTGCCCGACGATGCCGACTCTGCCGAGGTCCAGCTGCGGGTGTTCGTCGGCCAACGCCGTGATCGCTGTCACGTGGTCCTCAAGACCGCGGCCGGTGTGGAAGTGCTGGAAGGTCCATTGCCGGAATGCACGGTCGCGACCGGGGGTGCCTCGCGCGTCGAGCATGACAGTGGCGAAGCCCAGTGCGTTGTAGGCGGGAAGGTAAACCTGTCGGGCGGCCATCTTGCTGCCGCCGACGAACGCGTGCGGGGAATGAGTTGTCTGATAGCCGGCGTACACGTCCTCGATGACCGGGATGCTGTGTGCGTCGATCGGATGCTCCGGCAGGGACAGCACACCCCAGAGATCGGTGACGCCGTCGTCCGCCTTGACGCGGAACGCTTGCGGCACCACGTACCCGGCGTCGAGCAGGGGGCCGACGTCGGTGCGCTCGAGTTCGCACACGATACGACCGTCGTTCTCCGCGTCGCGCAACAGGATGACCGGCGGATCACTGACGGTCGACTGATGATCGATGAAGAAACGGCCGCTCGGGCTGATGCTCTGAACGGGCGGCTTTCCCTGGCCGAAGACCAGGTGGAAGAACTGCGGTTCCGGCGCCACGAGATCGTGGTCGGCCGGCTCGGGGGTCAACAGGCGCTGCGTGCCGCCGTCGAGGCCGGCGCGATAGAGCCGGCGCCAGTAGGGATTGCCGCCGTCCGACGACGTCCCCGCCAGATAGGTGATCTCGCGTCGCTCGGTATCGAGGTGCAGGATGTCGCGCACGACGATGTCACCATCGGTGACGCGGTTCTTGCGCTCACCCGTCGTGAGGTCATGGAGATAGAGGTGGCCCCACCCGTCGCTCTGCGAGAACAGCAGCGCCTCTCCGCTGTCGGGAAGCACCCGGACGAGCGGCAGGCTGTAGAGGAACTGGTTCGGCTCGTACAACGGCCCCTCGTCGAGCACCACGGCATCGCGGCGTTCGCCGGTGACGGTGTCGATCTCGACGATGGCCGCACGGGATCCGCCCTGCTGGTGGTGCAAGAGGTAGAGACGCGCCTCATCGGCGGACCAGGTGATCTCACTGCTGCCGTTGACCATCAGCTGCGCGACCAGACCGTCCGCGGCGTCCACGGACGCCCACTCACCCGTGTCCAGATCGATCACACGGCATTCGGGGGGAGGCGGAGCGCCCTCGTCCTCCAGCTGAACCTTCCATTCGTGAACCTGCGGCCGGGCCGCCCCCGACGGCGGAAGGTTCTCGACCATGTACTTGGCCGCCATGCGTCGTTCGTCGGGTCGCATGGTGATGACACGGCGACCGGACGGCGAATGGGCGGTGCCAACCGGCGGCAGGTCGAGCCCCATCCGCCGGAAGGGTACGACCATGTTGTTGTCGGAGGACAGCGCGCCCCAGGCGAAATCCGGTTCGCCGTCGAAGGTGATCTGTGTCTCGCGCTCGCCGTCGACCAGCCACAGGTTGTGATCGCGACGCCGCAGCCCGCGGCCGTCCGGACCGAGCAGCACTCCCGGGGGAACCACCGTGGACGCGCTGTGTATGCCCAGCTCGGCAAGGCTTCCGGCCGTCCTTGTCGTACCCGACGCAGGGTCGACCCGTACGAACTCCTCGTCGTCGCGTGTCTCCCGTCGATACCAGAACTCATCGCCGTCGCCTGTCCACACCGGGTCCACACGTCGGTTACGCATGAGAGACATGAGCTTTCCGGGGGCGAGAGCGGTCGCGTGCTGGTAGCGCTCGAACATCCTCAACATGCCCCCGACGCTATCGAATGCCGGGATTGCGGACGTCCGTCCACCGTGGAATATCCTCCCGCCGAACGCTACGGCTGTCGAACGCTCCCCCGTACCCGCGACGCCGGCCCCTCCAGCCGCTCCTGACCGGCGGCTCACTGCCCGAAGTAGCCGGCCACTGTCTCGACGATCCGGCGCCGGGCATCCGGATGCGCGTACCCGCTGTGCCCGAAGGAGAAGTGGTGGAAGCGCGCATCCGGATTGCGGTCCGTGAGGATGAGCGCGAACGGAGCCTGAGCGTCGTGCACTCCGCAGAAGAAGTCCAGGGGGGCCGGGATCGAGTACGGGTCGAATCCCCAGTCCGCACTCGCCCACGCCATCTCCGCGAGAAGCGCCTGCTTTCCGGCCCGCTCCGTCATCACGCGCAGCTGGAACTCGCCGACATCTCTCTCGATTCCGGGAGGTGGTCCCTCAAGGTTCGCCGGATCGTGCGGCTGTCGGGGCGCGGCGGGCGGCGGCTTCCGCGTGCCTCGGCGGGCGGCGGCGTTCGCGTCCAGCGCGGCGACCGCCCTCGGGAGGTGCTTGATCAACCGGTAGCCGATCGCCGCCGACGAGGACGACACGCTCCGGGCCACCGGATCGAACCAGGGCACCGTGGGGTTGATGGGCGCGGCACCCAGGACCCGCGCGCCCATGGTCGCCGCCGCGGCCATCGTCATCATCCCGCCGTTGGATTCGCCGAAGCAGGCGAACCGGTCGACCTGAAGATCGTCGAGCACTTCGACGAGGTCGAGCGAGTAGTCCGCCACCCGCCGTCCGGCGCGGAGGCTGGAGCCGGCGGCGCCCGGCCGGTTCACGGCGATCAGACGCACATGATGGCGCACCGCCTCACGGTGGAAGATCCCGGCTTCCAGACTCGTCGCGCCGCCACCGTGGAAATAGAGCGCCGGCCTTCCGTCGGGCACACCGAATTCCTGCCACGTCACGCATCTGCCGTCCGCCAAGGTCATCGACCGAGGGGCGGGATCGATCAGGGGGACGCTCCGCGCGGCGCTGTCTTCGCCCGATTCACCGTTGGTCATGATCCATCATCCGCTTTCGGGGCGTGGGGCGCTTCGGCCATCTCGGCTCGCGCCGCCAGCGCCGTCTGCATCTCCTCGACTTTCCGCTTGTCGAGCGGATAGTTCCAGATGATGGCGGCGGCACCCAGGAACCCGAGAGCGGGTGCGATGGCGAACGCGACCTTGATGCCGATGACCGCGGGCACGGTCTGCACCGCGGCTGTGGCGTCGAACCCGAAGGCGCCGACCAGTGCGAGCCCAAGGGCCCCGGCGACACCCATGAGCGACTTCTGAAGGAACGCGAACATCGACCCGTACAGTCCGCCGTGGTCCTGGCCGGTGTGGAGCCTGCCGTAGTCGACGATGTCCGCCGACATCGTGTAGACGATGACGGAACCGGTGAGCGCCAAGGTGATCACCGGGAACAGGACGAAGCACGCGAGGAGCGCACTCGGCCCCGGCCCCACGAGCGTGAACGCGCCGCAGGCCAGGGCACCGAGGATCAGCGCGCACGCCCAGACCCGATGGCGCTCGAACCGTACGGACAGCACCGTCCAGAGCGGGATCCCCACCACGCTCGCCAGCAGCGCGGTGGCCATGATGCCCGGTAGCTCGGCGCTCAGGCCGAGGTAGGTGTCTATGTAGAGGTAGGCGAGACCGGTGCTCATGCCCGCCAGCAGGTTCACCGGCAGGAACGCCGCGAGCAGTCGCAGCAACGGGGGATTGCCCCGCACCGCGGCGAATGTCTCCCTCATACGGAATCGCGGCGCGGCGGCTTCCGGTATGTCCGGGGGCACCGCGGCGCGCGCGGGCACCTTGACGATGAGGATCACGATCGCGACGGGAAGCGCCACCGCGCAGATCGTCGCGACCATGCCGAGACTGCGGAAGTCGAGCTCTGTGCTGTCCGTGACACCCCACCGCAGGGCGAGGAAGGGCATCATGAAGAAAACGAGTTGGCCGAGGACCTGCGCCATGCCGCGCCACCCCTGCACCCGGCCGCGTTGCTTGTGGTCGGCGGACAGCCCGTAGCTCCATGCCTGAAGAGGGATCTCGATCATCTTCCAGCCGAGGTAGGTCATGGCCATCCAGATCCCGAAGTAGACGACCGTCGCCTCCTGCGGCGGACGGAACAGGAACCAGATCCCCACGACCGACACAACGGTGCCCGCGATGCTCCACGACTGTCGGGTGCCGGTGCGCGCGTACGTGCGGTCGGAGAAGTATCCGATGAGCGGGTAGGTGAGCGCGTCGAACATCTTCGTCAGCAGCATCGCCACCGCCAGCGCACCGAGCGAGATGCCTGCGTGCTTGGCGTAGACGCCCTGGATGAGGCCCTCCGGGCCGTGCATGACGCCGAGAATCAACGTCGGCAGTGTGAACGCGATCAAGAGCTCGCGGCGGAGGGGCTGGGCGGATCCGGGCTGAGCTGATCCGAGCTCGCCGGATCCGGGCTCGCCGGCAGCGGCCTTCCGGCCGTGCTTCCGATCAAGGCGGTACAACATCGGTCGTTTCCTCATTCTCTGTCCCCGGACAACGCGTCGGATCTGCTCTCGCGCGCTCGATCAGCGACGCGTGTCCTTCACGACCTCGCCGCCCTTGATGACGAACGCGGCCTGTGAGGGATCGCCGAACACCTCCGGATCCGCCAGGGGATCGGACGACCACACCGTCAGATCCGCGAGCTTGCCGACCTCGATGGTGCCGGTCTCGTGGTCGAGGCGGAGGATCTCCGCGTTGACACGTGTCGCGGCGACCAAAGCCTCCATCGGTGTCTCGATCTCGCTGCGAAGAGTGATCTCCCGACCGCGGAGCCGCTGGTGGGGCCCGATGAGGTCAGAGCCCACGCCGACCTTGACGCCCGACGCCCGCGCGATCCGCAGCGCGGAGATCTGCCCGTCGAGAACCGGTCCGACCCGCTCCTTCGTACCGGCCGGGAGCCCTGCCTCCGTCGCGTCTTCGAGCAGCGCCTTCACGACCGAGAGAGTGGGTACGAGCGCCACACCGTGGCCGGCCATGAGCGTCGCCGTCTCCTCGTCGATCTCGGATCCGTGTTCGACGCACTTCGCCCCGGCGCGGACGGCGTTGCGGATTCCCGCGTTGTTGTGCGCGTGCACCGTCACATACGTTCCGCGGGCCGCCGCTTCCTCGACGGCGACCGCGATCTCCTCGACGCTGAACTGCGTGTCGGTCAGTTTGTCGTGAGTGGACACGACTCCCCCGGTGACGCACATCTTGATGAAGTCCGCGCCGCGCCGGAACGTTTCGCGGACGTTCTTGCGAACCTCCGAGGGGCCGTCGGAGAGCAGCGAGAGCGCGCGCAGCCCCGGGATCGCGTGGTCATGCCAGTCAGCCGTCGGCTCCCAGTCCGCGGCGAGGTGACCGTGACCACCCGTCTGACACTGGATCGGGCCGCTCTGGAGGATTCGCGGCCCTCTGACCTTTCCGGACGCGACGACTCGGGCGACCCCCGCGTCGATGCCGCCGACGTCTCTCACCGTGGTGAATCCCCCGTCGAGCGTGTTACCGCACGTCGTGAACATGTCCGCGGCGATCTCGGCGGGCGAGAGCTCGCGCCTCAGGCTCGGTCCGATATCGCTCGACTGCCCGATATGGACGTGCGCGTCGATCAGCCCGGGGGTGATCGGCAGTCCCCCGGCGTCGAGGGTCCGGGCGTCGGCGGGAGCCGGGCCGAGGTGCGCGATGCGCCCGTCGACGACGTGGATCGCCGACCCGTCGACAGGATCTCGACCCGTGCCATCGATGATCCGCGCTCCGACGATCCAGTAGTCCGACCAGTGGTCCGAGCTCATAAAGCGGCTGCCGTGGTCTCGTTCGACATGTTCTCGGTCCTGTCGGGTCAGTGCGTCCGGGCGTCATGGCCTGCGGAGCGATGGCGGACGGCGGTGTGCCCCTCCGCGTCGTCGTGTGTTTCCTCAACGAACCTACTCCGATGACCGGGTGGGGTGATTCCGCCATCTGCCGAAACGAGCGGTGCCGGATCTCGACATCAGTCCACAGTGGACGGCCTTGCGGCAGCGGATACGACACCTGTCGAAAACAACGCCCCGATCTCGCACACACCGTTGTCGCATCGCGGACATCCGACCGGCGAATGTAGCCACAGGGCACGTGATACGGGAGGCAGTCATGAGCAAGGGACACTCGCATATCGTCATCGGCGCAGGAGCGATCGGCTCAGCCGCCGCCTACTGGCTCTCGGAGGCCGGCGCCGAACGTGTCGTCGTCCTTGAGCAGTTCGATCTCATCAACACACTCGGGTCCTCCGGCGACCACTCGCGCTTGATCCGGCGGGCGTACCACCGTGACGACTACACGAGGCTCACGAGCGCCATGTTCGACGCGTGGGATCTGATCGAGGAACGCTCCGGTCTCCCCCTCTACCTGCGAACGGGCGGCCTCGACCTCGCGGCGGCCGGGAGTTCGGCGGCGGCGGAGATCGACGAGTACCGGGCGGCGATGGACGCCGCCTCGATCGCGTACGAGAATCTGACGGCCGACGAGATCCGTGAGCGGTATCCGCAGTGGCGCGTCTCCGACGACACCCTGGGCGTGTACCAGGCCGACGGTGGCATCCTCGACATCCGCAAGTCGGTCTCGGCACATACCTCGCTCGCGCTCGCGAACGGCGTGGAGTTCCGCCCGCGTACGAAGGCGTTGTCGATCAGCATCCACGACAACGCCGTCACCGTCACAACGGCCGACGGCGAGCTCCACGCCGACAACCTCGTGGTCGCCGCCGCCTCGTGGCTCGATGACCTGATGCCCGACCTCGGGCTGAACTTCCGTCTCACGCTCTCGCAGGAGCAGGTGGGTTACTTCTCGGCCCCCCAACTCGTCGACTTCACGCCCGACCGGTTCCCGATCTGGATCCACCACGGCTCGGAGGTCCATTACGGGTTCCCGGTCTACGGCGAGGCCGCGGTCAAGATCGCGCGCGATATGCGTGGCCACTTCATCACCAGCGACGAGCGTGTCTTCCAGGGCGACAGCGAGGAACCGTGTCTCCTGCGGGCATTCCTCGCGGAGTATCTGCCCGGTGCGGCCGGCCCGCCGCTTTCGAGCAAGACCTGCGTGTACGACATGCCCGCCGACCGCGACTTCGTCCTGGACACGGTTCCGGGGCATCCGCATGTCGCCGTCTTCAACGGCGCGGGGCACGCCGGGAAGTTCGCGAGCCTCGTCGGACAGATCCTCGCCGATCTCACCACACACGGCCACACCGCTCACGACATCACGTCGTTCAGCCTGACGCGGCCCGCGATCGTCGATCCCGCGTTCGTACCCACGTTCCGCCTGGGCACACAGGAGCACGAGGCGATCCCCACGGCCGTCTCCGGGGACTGAAGCGTACGGGCCACCGACGCGCCGTGAGGGCCGCCGCGCGATAGTTTCGGCGGAGACCGGCCGGAAGGAGAGAACCGTGCACCACGTTCATGGGACTGAGGAGTTCGCCGCGGTCGAGGACCATCTGCTGCGTTGGCACGCGCCGGCATTCGGACGGCCGCATGCCCTCTCGGAGCCCGAGGTGTCCGCGGACGGCTCACGGGTGCTTGTCACGGGGTCGGTGCTGGAACGGCTCGAAGGCGTGCCCGTCCCGCGGCTGTTCACCGTCGAAGAGGGGGCGCTCGTTCCCGCGGCCTCGTCGGACGGCGCGTCACTGGGCGGGCGGTTCGCGCCGGACGGCACACGGTTCGCGTATCTGCGTGCCCCGCACGGCGAAGAAGGGTTCCAGCTCTGTCTGCGCTCGCTCGCCGAGCCCGAAGCCGTGGCCGCCCCACGCGTCAAGGGGACGGTCGAGTACCTGCGTTGGTCGCCCGCGGGAGACCGTGTGCTCATCGGTGTGGCGGGCAACGGAGCGGATCTCCCGGGCGGCCAGGGGTCCGGCACGACCGCGAGGGCCAATCCCGAACTCCCTGCGTGGCACCCGACCGTGGAAAGCGGTGTTCCCGAGTTCGCCTGGCGCACACTGTGGATCTACGACGTCACCACCGGCGCTCTGGCTCCGGCCTCGCCCGAGGGGGTGAATTGCTGGGAGGCGAGCTGGTGCGGTCCCGATCGCCTTCTCGCCATCACGAGCGGCTCTCCGAGCGAAGACTCGTGGTACGACTCCACACTCGCGATGATCGATCCCTCGGACAGGTCATATTGCGAGGTGCTGGTGAGCCAGGTCCAGCTGGCCCTTCCCGCCGCCTCCGCGGACGGCCGGTACGCGAGCGTGGTGGAGGGCGTGTGCAGCGATCGCCAGGTGATGGCCGGCGATCTGATCGTCATCGATCTCGCGTCCGACGCGAGATCAACCGTCGACACGGCGGGGACGGATGTGACAGCCGCCGAGTGGTTCGCTCCCCACCGTCTCGGATACGCGGGACAGCGGGGGCTCGACTCCGTACTGGCGCGCTATGACGCGAAGACCGGTGCCGTGGTGGAGCTTCGGTCCACCGCCCGCTCCTCGGGCTACCGTTACCCGGACGCCGCGTTCACGTCGTCGGGCGAGGCGCTCGTCGTCGAGGACGCCTACCGGCTTCCGCATCAGCTCGTCAGGGTCTCGGCGGCCTCGGCGGAGGTCCTCGCCTCCGTCCAGCACGCCGGAACGGATTACCTGCTGTCGGTCTGCGGCTCGTCGGCCGCCGTCTCCTGGGCAGCGCCCGACGGACTGCGGATCGAAGGGGTGCTCGCGGTACCGGAGGGCGACGGTCCGTTCCCGCTCGTCGTCAACATCCACGGCGGCCCGGTGTGGGCCTTCCAGGACGCGTGGTCGATGCGGTATCCGTGGGTTCCGCTGCTGGTCTCGCGGGGCTACGCGGTGCTGAGCCCGAACCCGCGCGGAAGCGGGGGACGCGGCCAGGACTTCGCCGGACGGGTCGTCGGAGACATGGGCGGCCGGGACACCACCGACATCCTCTCGGGCATCGATGACCTCGTCGGCCGCGGCCTCGTCGATCCCGCTCGTGTCGGACTGATCGGCGGAAGCTACGGCGGATTCATGTCCTCGTGGCTGGTCACTCAGGATCAGCGCTTCGCCGCGGCAGTTCCCATCTCGCCCGTGACCAATTGGTACAGCCAGTCGTTCACGAGCAATGTCGCCGGCTGGGGCAAGGCGTTCCTGAAGGCGGATCCCGAGACGCCGGGGACGATGGCTCACACGCGCAGCCCCGTACTCCGGGCGAGCAGAGTACGGACACCGTGCCTGAACGTCGCCGGCGCGCTGGACCGGTGTACGCCTGCCGCTCAGGCGCGTGAGTTCCATCAGGCACTCACGGCTCACGGCGTCGAGTCCTCCCTCGTGATCTATCCCGAAGAGGGGCACGGCATCCGGAGCTACTCGGCCATGGCCGACTTCCTCACTCGCGTCACCCTGTGGTTCGACCGGCACATGCCGGCGTGACCCGGCCGGGCGCCCGGTAACGGGCGCTCAGCCGGGCGGCGTGGCATCCGGGTCGGTGAGGGGCTCCGCGACCGGGCCGACGGCGCCGCGAGTCTTCCGGACCGCGTCGACGAGCGTGCGGGTATAGGGATGCCGCGGTTTTTCGAGGACTTCTTCGACGGAGCCCGCCTCAACGATCTCTCCATGACGCAGGACGATGAGCCTTTCGGCCATCTGTCTGACCACGGCGAGATCGTGGGTGATGAAAAGTATCGCCATCCGGTGCCGGGCACGAAGTTCCCGGAGCAGGGACAGCACCTGGGCCTGCGCGGAGACGTCCAGTGCCGCCACGGGCTCATCGCAGATCAGCAGTTCCGGCCGGCGTGCCAGAGCGCGCGCGATCGCCACGCGCTGCCGCTCGCCGCCCGACAGGTCCGACGGGAGCCGAGTCGCGTACTCGACGGGAAGCCCGACCCGCGTCAGAAGCTCCGCCACGCCGTCCGCGTGCTCGTCACGCCCGGCGACGCGCAGGACCTCGCTCAGGACGCCCCCGACGGTGCGCGCCGGGTTGAGCGACGCGTAGGGGTCCTGGAAGACCATCTGCACTTTTCTGCGTGCCTCGCGGCGCTCGCGGGGGCGCAGCGCGCGATAGGACGCCAGATCGAGATCGCCCAGCGTGATCCGTCCCGCGTCGGCGGTGGCCAGGCCGAGCAGGATCCGGGCGATCGTGCTCTTTCCGGATCCTGTTTCGCCCACGAGCCCGAGCGACTCGCCGGCGCCCAGCTCGAATGACACGCCCCGCAGTGCGGTGACCGTCCGCCGCTTCCCGATGACGGGCGAGTTCGTGTACGACTTGCGCACATCGTCGACGACGAGGAGTGAAGGGGCCGTGCCGGCCGCCGGCCGCGGGCTCGCCCGCGGTCCTTTCCCGATCTCGCGCTGGAGGGTGTCACGGATGTCGTCGATCCGCACGCACGCACTGCTCCGAGCGGGGCCGATCCGGCGGAGCGGCGGACGCCCGTCGCGACAGACATCGGCCGCCCACGAGCACCGCGCGGCGAAGGCGCACCGCGTCGCTACGGAGTCGGCCGGCGGAACGCGCCCCGGGATCGTGCTCAACCGCGCGGCGAAGTGGTCGAACGGCGGCTCGGCGAGTTTCAGGCGCACGGTGTAGGGATGTCCGGCGGTCTCGGCGAGGTCGCGCGCGGGCCCTTCCTCGACGAGTGACCCGGCGTACATCACGTGGACGCGGTCGCAGACCGAGAACGCGACACCGAGGTCGTGGGTGATGAGCACGAGCGCCATCCCGCGCTGCCGCGTGATCTTCCCGAGAAGGGCGAGCACCTCACTCTGTGTCATAACATCGAGCGCCGTCGTCGGCTCGTCGGCGATGAGCAGCTCGGGGTCACCGGCCAGAGCGCACGCCATCGCGAGTCGCTGTCGCATTCCTCCGGAGAGCTGGAAGGGATAGCGGGCCGCCACGTCGGCGGCGAGACCGACCTCGGCGAGGCGACGCTCGATCTCGGCCTTCATCGCGCCGCGATGCGCCGCAGGATCGCGCAACGACTCCACGACGTGGGTCGCGGCTGTCTGCACGGGGTTGAGCATCGTGAACGGATCCTGCATGAGGAGGCTCATCTTCCGGCCACGCATCCTGCGCAGGACCGACTCCGGCGCGCTCAGCACGGAGCCCCCGTCGAGAGTCACCTCCCCCTCCGCCTGGATGTCACGCGGAAGCAGCCCCGTGATCGCCCGGGCCGTGAGGGACTTCCCACTGCCCGACTCCCCCACGATGCCGATCGTCTCGCCCGCGCGAAGCCCGAACGAGACATCGCTCACGAGCGTGCGTCCGTCCGCGGCCCGGATGGTCAGCCCGGACACCGACAACAGCCGTGCGTCGTTCCCCATGCCTTCCCCTGTACGTAGCTCGGTCATCGAACCGTTCCCTTCCGTCCCGCGGCCTCGTGAAGCCGATCACCGAGGAGGGTCGCGCAGGTGGCCGTCGATATGAGGGCGATCGCCGGCGCGACGGCGAGCCATGGGTTGATGAAGAGGTAGGTCTGGCCGGTCGCGATCATGGATCCCCAGTTCGGCGTCCCCGGAGGGACACCGATCCCGAGGAAGGCCAGCGCGGCGTATCCGACCATCGCTGTGACGATGTCCAGGAGGAATGTCGCCACGACGGTCGGCACGATGTTCGGCAGCACATGGGCCAGCATCGTGCGTGGATTCGACAGTCCCGACGTTCTCGCCGCCTCGATGTACGGCAGTGTCACCTGCGCCAGTGTCACGCTGCGGATGATGCGTATCTGGTACGCGATGGAGAGGAAGGTGAGCACGACCGCCACCGTCCAGTAGCCGCCGTCGATCACACCGACCACAACGATCGCGACGATGATGGAGGGCAGCGCATAGATGAGATCGGCGAAACGGTTGATCGCGGAATCGAGCGCTCCCCCGTAGTAGGCCCCGATCATTCCCAGGACACCGCCGATGAGCCCGCACCCGATCGCGACGACGAGAGGTCCGAGGATCGCCCACCTCGTACCCGCGACGAGGAGGGAGAGGACATCGCGCCCGAGTACGTCCGTTCCCAGGAGGTGGCCGTCGCCCGGCGGCGCGACACCCGTGAGGGGGTTCTGGGTCATCGGGTCGTGAGGGGCGATCAGCTCGCCGGCGAGCGCACATGCCGCGACGAGCACGAGAACGGTGATCGCGGTCCCGTTGACCAGCGCGCCGCGCGGCATCCCGCGAGCCGGCCGCCACACTTTCCGTCCGGCCGCGGTCGCGGGAGGGGTGAGGGTCATGACCGGCCTCTCGTTCGCGGATCGATGACCAGGGTCAGCAGATCGACGAGTTGGTTGACGGCGACGATGAGGAGGGCCACGAGCAGAGTGAGTCCCTGGACCACCGGAATGTCGTTGTGGTTGACGGAGTCGACCATGAGCGTGCCCACCCCCTGGAGCGCGAAGACCCGCTCCACGAGGACGGTTCCCGACAGGGCGACGATGAGGACGACTCCGCTGGCCGTGATGATCGGCAGCGCCGTGTTGCGCAGGGCGTAGCGCGTGAGGACCTTCCCCCGCGCCACTCCCCGGGCCCTCGCGAACGTGACGTAGTCCTGGTCCATCACGTGCATCGTGGCGGCTCTCGTCTGTCTCAGAAGGAGCGCCGACATCGCCACCGCCATCGACACGGCGGGCAGGGTGAGGTGTCGCACGCGCTCGGCGAACCCTTCGCCCGGCCCGTACACCGGCAGCCAGTTCAGCCGGACACCGAACACCCAGATCAGCAGGATCGCGATGGCGAAGGCGGGTGCGCTCATGGCCACGATCGCCGCCGTGCTCGTGATCCGGTCCGCCGCGCGACCACGCCGCATGCCCGCGAGCATGCCCAGCGGGATGCCGGCAGCGACGACGAGGACGATTGCGTACGCGGCGAGTTGCAGCGTCAGCGGCAACCGGGACGAGATGAGGGTCAGCACGGATTCACCCGTGCGCACCGAGGTGCCCAGGTCGCCCTGGAGCATGTTCGTCAGCCAGTGCCAGTACTGCACCAGGAACGGATCATTGACGCGGTACCGCTCCTCAAGAGCGGCGACGAGTTCGGGCGTCGCCGGTCGTGTCCCGATGAGGGTCGACACGATCGACCCGGGACTCAGTGCGAGCAGCCCGAAGATGAGAAAGCTCACGAGGAGCAGTACCCCGAGGATCGACGCGATCCTCTTCAGCAAGAAGGTGAGCACGTGGTCCGGCCTCCCTGGCCTATTCGGCGATCAGCCGCCGCATCCAGATGCCGCTTGCCATGTCGATCGCCGTAGGGGCCTCGCTGAACGAGAAGCCCTCGCCGAGAACGATCAGGAACTGCGGCTGGTACATCGGGATGTACGGAACCTCTTCCGCGATGCGCAGCAGGACGGTCCTGGCCGCCGCGAACCGCTCGGCGTCATCACGGCTGTCCACGAGGGTCGCCGCCGGCGTCCGCAGATCTTCCGGGGCCCAGTTCGCGAAGTTGTACCCGCCCGCCTGCGTGCGGGCCTCCTCGCTCACGACCCGCCGGAGAAGCCCCGGATCGGGCACGGCCGCCCCGAAGGACATCGGGAACATGGCCGTCGTCTTGTGGCCGAAGATCGTCTGCACCCATTCCTGGGACGACACCGACCGGACCTTCACCGTGACACCGAACGATGCGAGGTTCTCCCGCAGGTTGAGGGCGGCGAGCTCCATCCAGGTGCCGGGCATCACCGCGACTTCCATCTCGAACCCGCCGGCATGACGCGACCGCGCGATCTCGTCGGCCGCGGCGTCCAGGTCGAAGGGAATCGCCTTCAGTTCGTCGAGGAGCGCGTCCACCTCGACCTGGGACGCGATGGGCGTCAGCGTCCCCGGCGGCACGAGTCCCCGGAGCAGGCTCGCGTTCGCCCCGTACGCCGCGTGCATCACGCCCTCGCGGTCGATCGCGTGCGCGATCGCCCGGCGGACGTGGATATCGTCGAAGGGAGCCACCGTCGTGTCGAGCGAGAAGTACTCCGCCTGCAGCGCGGGCCGGGAGAACACCGTCACTCCGGAGATGCTCTCGAACTGCGGCAGGGTGACGGGGTTGGCGACGAGTGCTCCGTTGAGCGAGCCCGATCGCATCGCGCGCTGCGCGGTGTCGTCGGATCCGAGGAAGCTGATCGTGACGGTGTCGGGCACGGGGGCTTCGCCCCAGTAGTTCTCGTTGCGTTCGAGCCGGACGGACTCGGCGGAGCTCGATGTCACGCGGTACGGCCCCGTGCCGACGGGTACGGCGGTGGGCTGTCCGAGTTCCGCGCTGTTCTTTTCGGCGAATCGTGACTCCTGGACGAGCGCGACGAGAGCCAGCGACTGCCGGGCGGTCGGATCCGGGCGGTCGAGGGTGACCGTCACCTCCAGCTCACCCGTCGCCTTGGCGCCGGCGACGCTCGAAATCAGCGAGGACGTCGCCGCGCCCGCGTCGGCATCGCTGACGTGGTTGATCGTCCACACGACGTCCTCCGCGGTCAGCGGTGTGCCGTCGCTGAAGCGCACTCCCTCCCGGAGTGTGTAGACGATGGTGACGTCATCGGGCTCCGTGACCTTTACGGCGAGGTTCGGCGTCAGCGATCCGTCGCCACTGAGCCGCTCGACGGGTTCCGTGAACAACGACATGATGGCCATGGCGTTGGTGTCGAAGTGCCCTGTCACATCGAGGGAGTTGGGCGAGGCGCCGAGGGTGATCCCGAAATTCGCGACGCCCGTGCCCCTGGGTCTGTCACCCACACCGGAGGGACTACAGGCGGCGAGCGCGACGGCGGTGGCGGTGAGGATCGGAATCAGCGTGAAACGCGCGCGTGAAGTCCTGCGCGGGCGAAGGGGGTTCTGTCCTCGCGGTGCGATCGTGGCGTTGATGGCTGTGTCCTTTCGTTCATGGGCCGTTCCCCCGGAGAGATGGCGTCGCTCGTTTCTCCTGTGTTGAGTTCCTGTTACCGTGGACCGCGCGCTGGTCGGCATCCGCGGTTCGGCCGACGCCTCGTCGGCATCGCCCTGTCAATGAACCACGCTGTGACCTGCGTCGCGCCGTGCATGTGACGCAAAGGCCCGGCCCCCGTTGAGACAGATGTCGAAGCTTCGCGGCGAACCCTTCAGCGAGACCGGGGCGACGACGCCTCACGCGGCGGAAACATCGCGCGCGATTACCGGTGACGTGACCGGCACTAGCATCGGAGAGTGACCAATTCCCTTCAGCGCATCGCGGAGAGCCTGGCCGAGCGACTGGGACGATCGGCGGCCATCGACGATGCTCGTCTTCGACTGCTCGCCCACAGCTCCCACCAGGGCAAGGTGGACCGGGTCCGCGCCGAGTCGGTCCTCCGCCGGGCGGTGCCGAAAGTGGTCGCCGAACATGTCTACGCGTGCCGCGACGGCGCCACCGGCCTCTTCTTCGTCACGCCTCGCGAGGACCTCGGCCTGGACGACGGCAGGATCGGTCACCCCATCATCCACCAGGGCGCGCTCCTGGGCTTCGTCTGGCTTCTGACGTCCGAGGGCCCCGTGGAGGGAGAGCATCATAATGCCGCGCGCGGGGCCGCCTCCGATGCCGCGCTCATCATGCACCGCGACTATCTCCAGGCCGGACTCGACCGCGACCGCGAACACGCGCTGATCAAGCAGCTGTTCGACGACGCCGACGCCCAACGCTCAGCGGCTGCCGCCGAGATCATCGAAGAGAGACTGTTCGGCGCGGGCTCCTACGCCGTGCTCGTCGCCGAGATCGATCTCCCCGGCGGGCATGCGACGGACGGGCACCAGCTCGCCCTGGCCTCGGGACTCGCGGCAGTCCGGAGCAGACGGGCGCCACAGAGCGTGCTCACCTTCGAACGGCGCAACCAAGCGATCCTGATCACCGCCGAACCGCTGGGCCCTTCGGCACGCGACGAACTCATCGCGCTGGGGGGCTCCTTGCGCGATGCGGTAGCCGCCGCGTCGGATGCCGACGAGTGCTGGGTGGGGATAGGGCGGTCGCGCAGCGACCTCGCGGAGGTCACGTCCTCGTACGACGAGGCGCTGCGCACCATCCGTATCTGCCGGCGGGTGCGGACACTCGACCCGGTCACTCCGGTCGAGCGTCTCGGCGTCTATGAACTGCTCGGCCAGGTGCCCGAGAGCACATTGCGTTCGATGCTCCATCCCGGCCTGCGTGTGCTCATGGAGCAGGGCTCCCGTGCCGATTCGCTCATCCAGACCCTGGAGACGTTCCTGGACAGCGCGGGTGATGTGAAGACCGCTTCCGAACGCCTCTTCGCCCACCGCACGAGCCTCTACTACCGTCTGCGCCGTATTCAGGAGCTGACCGGTCTCGACCTTTCCAACGGCGACGACCGGCTCATCGCGCACCTCGGGCTCAAGATCGCGCGACTCATTGACCTGGAGACACCGGACAGGTAAACGCATCCCCTACAGATGTCGAAAACGAGCGTCGCCGTGTCCGACCATCCGCTGAAGCCCAGAATGCTCGCTCTGCGTACGTTCCCCCGTAGGACACCGTCGATACAGGGGGCACACGCCATGGGCCGGAAAGCGAGCCCGTTCACTTTCGCGGAGGGGAGCGGCCGGGTCGGTGCGAAGGGGTACGTGAGCGCCGACCGCGCGGTCGCCTCCAGCCAGCACCCCACGGTCACCGAAACCATGCTCGAAGTCATGCACGCGGGCGGGAGCGCTGCTGACGCCGTCGTCGCGGGAAGCATCGTGCAGGCCGTCGTTCAGCAGGACATGACCAACCACGCGGGCTCTGTCACGGGTCTGTTCCACTCGGCGGCCACCGGCGAGATCACGGAACTCAACTCGATGGGCCGGATCGTTCCGGGTCTCGCCCCCCACCACCCGGTCCCTGGCGGCAAGGGTCTGTACGCGCCGGCCGGCACGAGGGGCCCGATGTCGGTCGTCCCGGGATTCATGCCCGCGATGAAGGCGATCCACGAGAAGTTCGGCACCAAGAGCTGGAGCGACCTCGTCGCTCCAGCCGTGAAGGCGGCGCGGGACGGGCACGAGGTCACCTCGTTCGAGCATCTCGTCCTCGCCCAGACCGTAGACTTCTTCCTCTACACCGCGTCGGGGCGAGAGCATTTCACACCGCGCGGCCATCTCCCCCAGGTCGGCGAGGTGTGGGCGAGCCAGGCGCTCGCGGACACGATGTCCGCTCTCGCCGCCGAGGGCCCCGACCACTTCATCACGGGCGGATGGGCCGAGCGGTTCGTCGCGCGCGCGGCACAGCTCGGGTGGGGGATCACACCCGACGACCTGGTGACGACCCCCCGCTGGGCCGCACCGGCGCGCTGGCACATCGGCGACTACGAGATCTCCCAGCTCTCCGCCCCGGACCGGCAGGCCGTCTTCTGCGCCATCGTCATCGGTGTCCTCGACGCCTTGGACGTACCCGCCATGGGGCATTTCACAGAGTCGCCGGAAGCGGGCTATTTCATGGCTCACGCTCTCCGTCTCGCGCAGCACGAGACCGGTTTCATCAACGATCCCGCGGTCTTCGAGGACCCCAGCCCGGTCCTCCTGGACCCGGACTTCCACGGGTTCCTGGCGAAGAAGCTGCACAAGAGCCTTCCCAGGATCGACTTGACGTCACACGTCGAACTGGCCTTCGGCGGCCATGCCCTGTTCGCGGCCGGCGGTGCGTCGAAGCAGCCGGCCGGCAGCTGTGAGCTGACGGCGATCGACCCGCAGGGCAACTGGGTACAGCTCATGAACACACTCCAGGGCGGTGGCATCCCGGGCGAAGTGGTGGGCGGCGTTCCGATGGTCGGCAGCCACCAGATCACATCCCTCGCATCGCCGATCTCGGGCTGGCTCACCGGCGGCGGCGGGATGCGGGCCGTGCTGAGCAACACCATGATCCGACGGGCGGGCCGGCTCGTGGCCTCGCTGGGGAGTCCCGGAAACATCCACTGCACGGTGCCCCAGACCCTGGCGAACGTCGTGCTCTACGGGCACAGTCCTCACGCCGCCGAGGAGCTGCCGCGTATGCTCCCGCTCACGGACGACTACGTGCTCTCCGTCGAGAGCCGGGTCAGCCGGGAGTACGTCAGCGGTCTCGCGAAGCTGGGGGTCCTCGTCAACCCCCTCCCTGAATACGACTATCACATGGGCAGCTACCAGACCGCCTGGCGCGAGTCGAACGTGCTTCACGCAGGTTCGGGGCCGCGCCGCGAGGGATCGGCCGGAGGATTCTGATGCCGGACCACAAGGAAACGTCGAACCCCGCGGTGGACGCCGCTGCGGGTGCCACTGTGGACACCTCTGCAGAAGCCGCCGTGTCGGCCGCCCGAGCGATCCTCGACGAGACCTGGCGCGTTGTCTCGCAGACGCCCTACGCCTCGCGTGAGCTGGGGCGAACCGTGGACCGGCTCCCGGACATCGGGCCCGACACGGTCTCGCACAGAACGCGTGACGGCAAAGAGATCCTCGCCCGTATCGCGCGGGTGGACACGGACCTCCTGCCTCGGGACCTCGCGATCACGCTCGCGGCATCGCGCACCATGGCCGCGCGATGGGCTCGCGAAGAGGACTGGTACTGGCTCGTCTTCGACCCGATGGGGGTCGGGTTCTTCAGCATGTTCGCACCGGCCGCCTACTCCGGCGGCTTCCTGCTCAACATCGTGCACGAGGCGCTCGGGAAGGTGACGATCGGGGACGAGGTCACGATCGACCGCTACCTCGTACTCATCGACGAATACGGACGGTTGGTGCGTCAGCTCGGCGAACGCACCGCGGGTCAGGCGGACCGCGGCATCCTCATGCCTGCCGCACAGCTCGTACGGGCCGCACCACTTGTCCGCGGCCTGAAGGACGTGGCCCGGGGCGTCCTGCGAGCGGTGGCCGAGAGGTCTCCTCGGCTCTCCCACCTCGACCTCGTAGAGGCTCGCATCACAGCGGAGGTCGATCCCGCCTTCGACAGGCTGGTGGAGCTTCTCGAAAGCCCCGCGTACACGGACCGCGCTCCGGACATCGTCGGGATGGCCCAGTATCCGGGCGGAGAAGAGGTCTACGCGGAGCTGGTCAGGATCCACACCACGCTGGATCTGTCGCCCGACGAGGTGCACGATCGCGGGCACGCGAGGATGGCCCGTATCCGGGCGGACATGCGCGCGCTCGTCGCTCAGGTGGGCTTCGAGGGAAACCCTCTCGAATACCTCGCGCACCTCGCGGACGACCCCGCCTGGCGAGCGACGACGCCGGAAGAGATCACGGTCTTCTTCAACCGCTACATCGATCGCTTCGCCCCCGAGGTGGACACCTACTTCGGCTCGCGGCCACGCGCAAGCTATGGCGTCTTGCCACTGCCCGCGGCCTCGGCAGGCACGATGACATTCGGCTACTACTCTCCGCCGCAGCCGGATCGCGACCGCGGGCTCTACCTCTTCAACGCGGCGAACCTCTCCCGGGCCGCCCTGCCCATGGTGGCCGCCCTCAACTATCACGAGCTGGTACCGGGCCACCACTTCCAGATGGCCACACAACGCGAGGCCACGCACTTCCACCCGATCCGGCGTCATGCGCCGGTCAACGCGTTCGACGAGGGGTGGGCCGAGTACGCGGCTCGTTTCGCCGGCGAGATCGGCATGTACCGGGAGCCGGAAGAGCGCTTCGGGCGGCTTGTCATGGAAGCCTTCCTCACATCCCGCCTCGTCGTGGACACCGGCATGAAC
Source organism: Streptomyces sp. NPDC059092 (assembly GCF_042756365.1). Taxonomy (NCBI): domain Bacteria; kingdom Bacillati; phylum Actinomycetota; class Actinomycetes; order Kitasatosporales; family Streptomycetaceae; genus Streptomyces; species Streptomyces sp. NPDC059092. Next base: position 412 of record NZ_JBHZEJ010000062.1, on the reverse strand, counting down.
GCCCACGGCTGGACCCTGGAGCGGGCCCGCGCGTACATGAGGGAGAACGCCTTCATGGACACGGCGGAGATCAACTCCGAGACCCTCCGCTACTCCTGCGACATCCCCGCGCAGGCGCTGGCCTACAAGCTCGGCGACGACTTCCTGTACGAGCTTCGCGAGGAACTCCGGGTGACGCTCGGAGAGGACTTCAGCCTCGCCGGCTTCCACGACGCCGTGCTCCAGGGATCCGGGCTTCCCCTCCCCCTCGTCGCGGCGTACGTCCGGGAAGAACTCACCCGGGCGCACCGCGACGAGAGAGCCGGCGCAGAAGGGCGCTAGGGCGTGTCCGCAATGTCGGTTGGTCGTTGGTCCGTTCGTGGTGCGTCGTCATGAAGTGACTGATCAGGCCTGGGCAGTGATCGGGCCGTTG
>NZ_JBHZEJ010000061.1:0-52865 GCF_042756365.1 Streptomyces sp. NPDC059092 | reverse complement strand
CAGCCCCGGGTCCGGCCCCGGCTCGCGGGGCGGGGGCCGGGTACCCCCCGCCCCCCCCCACGGGACAGCGCTCACAAGCGGGCGTTCCCGAGCGGAGGCTCCCGAGCGGGCGCTCGTGAAGCGGGCCCTGGAGCGGGTGCCCAGCAGTGGTGCTCAGAAGAAGTAGCGCGACACGGACTCCGCCACGCAGGCCGGCTTGTCGCCGCCCTCGCGTTCGATCGTGACGAGGGTGGTGATCTGTACGCCGCCGCCCGCCTCCGCGACATCCTTCAGGACGGCCGTCGCGCGCAGCCGCGAGCCGACCGGCACGGGGGAGGGGAAGCGGACCTTGTTCGTGCCGTAGTTGATGCCCATCTTCACGTTCTCGACGCGTACGACCTGCGGTACGAGCGCGGGCAGCAGCGACAGCGTCAGATAGCCGTGCGCGATCGTCGTCCCGAACGGGCCCGTCGCCGCGCGTTCCGGGTCCACGTGGATCCACTGGTGATCGCCGGTGGCCTCGGCGAAGAGGTCGATCCGCTTCTGGTCGACCTCCAGCCATTCGCTGTGCCCCAACTGCTCGCCGACCCCGGCGCGCAGCTCCTCGGCTGAGGTGAAGATCCTCGGCTCGGCCATGTCCCTGGTGCCGCCTCTCGAAGGAGTGGAAAAATCCGCTCACACGTCTGTCCAAGCGCTTGCTCAGCATGAGCATGTGGCGCGCGACCGCCGATGTCAACGAGGGCAGTAGGCTCCGGGGGATGCCACAGATCCCGGAGACGATCAGCGAACTCACGGTCGGACAGTTGTCGGCGCGCAGCGGCGCCGCTGTCTCGGCTCTGCACTTCTACGAGGCCAAAGGGCTGATCACCAGTCGCAGGACGAGCGGCAACCAGCGCCGCTACTCCCGGGACATGCTGCGGCGCGTGGCCTTCGTACGGGCGGCCCAACGGGTCGGTATACCGCTCGCGACGATCCGGGAAGCCCTCGCGGGACTCCCCGAGGAGCGCACGCCGAACCACGACGACTGGGCCAGGCTCTCGGGGGCCTGGCGGGCGGCGCTGGACGAGCGCATCAAGCAGCTCGGCCGGCTGCGGGACCATCTCACGGACTGCATCGGCTGCGGCTGTCTCTCCCTGGAGACCTGCGTCCTGTCCAACCCCGACGACATCTTCGGCGACCGCATGACGGGTTCGAGCCTGATGCCGGAGCGCCGCGTCACCCGGAACTCCGACCCGGCCCCGAGCTGACCCGGCCCCGGGCGGACCTGCCCCGAGCCGGTCTGTCCTGAGCCGGTCTGTCCCTGGCCTCCGGCCCTGGCCGCGGGCCGGACCTCGTGCCGACTCCGTACCGACTCCGTGGGGGGCGTCCCGTGTCCCGGACTCGCCCCCACAGAGCCTAGGCCACCGACGCCAGGTCCCTCAGCCGCATCCGCTTCGCGCGGGCCAGCGCCTCGGACGTGAGGACGGGCAGCGGCACGACGATGCCGCACCCCGTGCAGACCGGTCCCGACCACGGCTCGTTCGACAGGTCGGGCCGCCAGACGAACCCGCGCTCCGCGCAGACGGGGCAGGAGGCGCCGGGACCGCTCTTCAGCCCCGAGATCAGCCGGCGCAGTACCTCGGCGAGCGACTCCGACGGATGGACCGCCGGGTTGTCGCACCGTGCGACGCCGTTCCCGCCCCACGTCCGCCGGTGCCAGTCGTCGCAGCTCCCGGGCCGCCTCAGCCCGTCGTGCTTCTCGCGCCTGCGCCGCTCGGCGAACTCCATCTCGTACGCGAGCCAGACGGCCCGCGCCTCTTCCAGTTCTTCCAGCGCGGCCGTCAGCCGCGCCGGGTCCGGCGCCCTGTCCTCCGGCTCCATGCTGTGCCTCGCGCACAGATGGTCCCAGGTCGCCCGGTGCCCGTAAGGGGCGAACCGCTCCAGGCACTTGCGCAGTGAATACCGTCGCAAGGCCAGGTCGCACCGCGGGTCGCGCACCTGTCTCGCGAGACTCCGGAATCCGGCCATCGTCTGCCACCTCCGTCGCTGTTCGGCGTTGAGGAATGGACGTACGCCTGCCCCATTCGGCTCCATCAAAAAACAGATGGCAGCCATGGATCCGGTCATTCAGGTTCATATCGAGCAGAGTTCGAAGCCGATTCACAGGAACCGGAGGCATTTCGGGTGTGAGGATCCGGAAAAGGTGACTGATGTTCACCTTACCGGCGAGTCATACCGCCGGTAACCTCCGGCGCACCGGCCTCCCCGAGGAGCACCCCATGCGACGACGCACCGGAAGACTCAACCGCGCCACCCTCACCGCCGCCGCGGTGTTCGCGCTGGGCGCGGCCCTGCTGACACCCCAGTCGCAGGCCACCGCCGCACCCGCCCCGTCCACCGCCCAGGCCCCCACCGCGGCCGCCGCCGTCAGCGCCGCCGACCCCGACCTCTGTCAGGGGCAGTGCGCCGACATCCTGCCGCCGGGACAGAACGGCAACGCCACCCTCGCCGACATTCTCGGCAACCGGCTGTTCGGGACGTTCCCCGCCCACGCCTCGGACCAGCTCGGCCGCTACGACTCCCTCGTGGCCGGACAGGACGCTCTCACCGACGCCAAGATCACCGACTTCTTCAACGACGCCTCCTTCGGCGTACCGTCCGACCAGGCCGAGTCCGTCATCTCGCCGCGCTCCGACGTCACCATCACCCGCGACAAGAAGACCGGCGTCCCGCACATCAAGGGCACCACCCGCTACGGCACCGAGTTCGGCGCGGGCTACGCGGCCGGGCAGGACCGGCTCTGGATGATGGATCTCTTCCGCCACATCGGCCGCGGCGAACTGACCTCCTTCGCCGGCGGCGCACTCGCCAACCAGGGCCTTGAGCAGCAGTTCTGGCCCTCCGCCCCGTACACCGAGGCCGAGTACGAGGCCCAGATGGAGCGGATCAGGGCCACCGAGGGCGCGCGCGGCGAGCAGGCCATGGCCGATGCCCAGGCGTACGTCGACGGCATCAACGCCTACCGGCAGAAGGCCAAGGACGGCCGCTACTTCCCCGGCGAGTACGTCCTCACCGGGAAGATCGACTCCATCACCAACGTCGGGGAGATCCAGCCCTTCAAGCTCACCGACCTGATCTCCATAGCGTCGGTCGTCGGCGGCCAGTTCGGCGGCGGAGGCGGCGGCGAGGTGCAGGCCGCGCTCTCCCTCCTCGCCGCCCAGCAGAAGTACGGCGTGGCCGAAGGCACCGCCCTCTGGGAGTCCTTCCGGCAGCGCAACGACCCCGAGGCCGTCCTCACCGTCCATGACGGCACCAGCTTCCCGTACGCGCAGAAGCCCGACCAGCCGCGCGGCACCGCCCTGCCCGACGCGGGCTCCGTCGCCGCCGAACCCCTCGTGTACGACAGGACCGGCTCGGCCGTCACCAAGGCCCTGGCCCCGGTCGACACGCCCGAGAAGCTGAAGCCGCTCCAGGGCATCTTCGACGACGGCGTCATCCCCGCCGGGTCCCTCTCGGCCAAGCGCGGCATGTCCAACGCGCTGCTGGTCTCCGGCGCGCACACGAGGAGCGGCAACCCGATCGCCGTCTTCGGCCCGCAGACCGGCTATTTCGCGCCACAGTTGATGATGCTCCAGGAACTCCAGGGCCCCGGCATCAGCGCCCGCGGCGTCTCCTTCGCCGGCGTCGGCATGTACGTACAGATGGGGCGCGGCCAGGACTACGCGTGGAGCGCGACCTCCTCGCAGCAGGACATCACCGACACCTACGCGGTCGAGCTGTGCGAGCCCGACGGATCGGCCGCCACCAAGGCGTCCACGTCGTACCTCTTCCGCTCCGTCTGCACCCCGATGGAGAAGATGGAGCGCAAGAACGCCTGGAAGCCCACCACGGCCGACTCCACCGCCGAGGGCTCGTACCGGCTCCAGGTCTGGCGCACCAAGTACGGCATGGTCACGCACCGCGCGACCACGGGCGGCAAGCCCGTCGCGTACACCTCGCTGCGCACCACCTACCGCCACGAGGCCGACTCGATCATCGGCTTCCAGATGTTCAACGACCCCGCGTTCATGACGGACGCGGCGGCCTTCCAGCAGGCCGCGCACAAGGTCGGTTACGCCTTCAACTGGTTCTACGCGGACTCCCGCACCGCCGCCTACTACAACAGCGGCCTGAACCCGGTCCGGGCGTCCGGTGTCGACGCCTCGCTCCCGGTGAAGGCGGAACGCGCGTACGAATGGCAGGGCTTCGACCCGGTGTACAACGAGGCCGCGTACACCCCCTTCGCCCAGCATCCGCGGTCCATCGGGCAGGACTACTACATCTCCTGGAACAACCGGCAGGCCAAGGACTACGACGCCGCCGGATTCGGCTACGGCGCGGTGCACCGGGGCAATCTGCTCGACGACCGGGTGCGGAAACTGGTGGCGGCGGGCGGCGTCACCCGCGCCTCCCTCACCCGCGCGATGGCCAACGCGGCCCTGGCGGACCTGAGGGGCGAACAGGTCCTGCCCGAGCTGCTGAAGGTGATCCGCTCGGCGCCCGTCACCGACTCCGCGCTCAACACGGTCGTCCAGCAACTGGAGACCTGGCGGACGGCCGGCGCGCTCCGCAAGGAGACCGCGCAGGGCTCGCACACGTACGGCAACGCGGCGGCGGTCCGCACCATGGACGCGTGGTGGCCGAGGCTGGTGGAGGCACAGTTCAAGCCAGGTCTCGGCGACGGTCTCTACACCGCGCTGACGGCCTCACTGCCGATCGACGAGTCCCCGGCCTCCAGCCACGGCCCGACGGGCGCGCACAGCGGCTCGTCGTTCCAGTACGGCTGGTGGGGGTATGTCGACAAGGACCTCAGGCAGGTCCTCGGCGACCCGGTCCAGGGCGCGACGCCGAAGACCTACTGCGGCGGCGGCTCGCTCAGCGCCTGTCGCGACATCCTGCTGACGACCCTCAGGACGGCGGCGGCGGTACCGGCGAACACGGTCTACCCGGGCGACGACAACTGCTCGGCGGGCGACCAGTGGTGCACGGACACGATCATCCACCGGGCGCTGGGCGGCATCAGCCACCCGAAGGTCAACTGGCAGAACAGGCCGACGTACCAGCAGGTGGTGGAGTTCCCCTCGCACCGGTGAGTCACGTACCGACGAGCCCGTACCGGTGAGCCACGTACCGGTGTGCCACCTACCGCCGAGGGGATGACCCGTGGGCCGGACCGGACCGCCCGGTCCGGCCCACGGGCGCTCCCGGACCGGACGGAAGGGATCAGCCCAACGGGCGCTCCCGCGTCTCCGGCAGCGCCCGCACGCACAGCAGGGACACCAGGGCCGTCGCGCTCACGTACCAGCCCACCGACGCCGAGCCGAAGGCCGGCTGAAGGCGCGGTACGACCAAGGGGGAGACCGCGCCACCCAGGACGCCGCCCAGGTTGTACGCGAGGGACGCGCCCGAGTAGCGGACCCGGGCGGGGAACAGTTCCGGCAGGTACGCGCCCATCGGGCCGGACGCCACGCCCACGCAGAACGTCGCCCCGCCCAGGGCCAGCGCCATCAGCACCGGCCGCCCGGTGTCGAGCAGCGGGAACAGCAGCGGCCCCCAGACCACCGCCAGCCCGCACCCCAGCAGCGCCGGCCGGCGCCGCCCCGCCGTGTCGGAGCGGGTGGCGGAGAGCCAGATCCCGGCCGCGAGGAAGAGGCAGGCGACGAGGGACAGGCCGAGCATCGTGGTGCGCGGCAGGCCCAGGACCGTCGTGGCGTACGACAGGCTGTAGGTCATCGACGTGTAGAAGAGGGCGTACACGACGGCCATCGCCCCCGCGCCGAGCAGCAACTCCCGCGTGTGGCGGCGGAAGAGCTCCACCATGGGCGCCCCGCTCGCCTCCCGCCGCGCCACGGACCGTGCGAACACCGGGGTTTCGCTGATCTTCAGCCGTACCACCAGCCCGACCGCGACCAGCACGAAGGAGAGCAGGAACGGTACGCGCCAGCCCCAGCTCGTGAAGGCCGCCTCGTCGAGCGTCGCGGAGACCAGCCAGAAGGCGCCGGTCGCGGCGGAGAACCCGACGGGCGGGCCGAGTTGGGGGAAGGCCGCGTACAGCCCGCGCCGGCCGCGCGGCGCGTGCTCCACGGCGAGCAGCACCGCGCCGCCCCACTCGCCCCCGATCCCGATGCCCTGGAGGAAACGGAGCAGGACGAGCAGCAGGGGTGCCCAGACGCCCAGGGTGTCGTAGCCCGGCAACAGTCCCACCAGCGCGGTCGACACGCCCATCAGCAGCAGCGAGGCGACCAGGACGGACTTGCGGCCGACACGGTCGCCGAAATGGCCGAAGACGATTGAGCCGATCGGGCGGGCCACGAAGGCGACCGCGTACGTGGAGAAGGAGGCGAGCGTGGCGTTGAGGGGGGAGAGGTTGGGGAAGAAGACATCGTCGAGGACGAGCGCCGCCGCCATGCCGTAGAGGAAGAAGTCGTAGAGCTCGACGGTGTTGCCGATGAAGCTCGCCACGGCCACCCGGCGCGCGCTCTCCGGACTCTCCGGCGAGTCCGCGGCGGGATCCGTGGACGTGGGGGACAGGGTGTTGTCGATCACGACAGGCACTTTCAACGCCGCCGAACGGAGCGGTCAACGGCGTCTGTTGACGACGCTCGGATATCGGGGCGCCACCGACTGTTATCGGCCGTACGGGGCTCCCGTGCGGCCCGCGACGGTTCAGGACGGGCCGGCCCGACCCGGCACGGCGCGTGCCATGTCGCCGGGTGCCTCACCGGTAGAGCAGATACTTCCTCCGTACGGCACGGAACGCGGCCAGTCCGTCCTGCCAGGCGTCGGCCACCTCGTCCGGCCCCGCGCCCGCGTCGATCATCGTGCGGACGTCCGCCGATCCGGTCAGCTTGTCGATCCAGTGGTCGGAGCGCCAGGCGAACCCGCTCCACGACCGCTTCGCCGTCACCAGCAGCCCGATCCCGGTCCGTACCGGATCGAACGACTCGCGGTCGTGGACGTGGAGCTGGACCCCGCCGATCGTCTTCCCCTGGAACTTCGAGAAGGTCGGTGCGAAGTACGCCTCGCGGAAGCGCACCCCCGGCAGTTCCAGCGCGTTCGCCGCCTCGGCCCAGCGACCGTCGACGTCCTCCGCGCCCAGCAGTTCGAACGGGCGCGTGGTGCCGCGCCCCTCCGACAGGTTGGTCCCCTCGAAGAGGCAGGTCCCCGCGTACACCAACGCCGTCTCGGGCGTCGGCATGTTGGGGCTCGGCGGCACCCACGGCAGCCCCGTCGCGTCGAAGAAGTCGTCCCGGCCCCACCCCGACATCCGTACGGTCTCCAGGGGGACCGGGCGCGCCAGGAACTCACCGTTGAAGAGCCGCGCCAGCTCCGTGACCGTCATGCCGTGCGCCTGCGCGATCGGCCGGCGGCCGACGAACGTCGCGAACTCCGGCCGGAGGACCGGGCCGAGGGCCGCGCGGCCGGTGACCGGGTTGGGGCGGTCCAGCACGACGAACCGCTTGCCGGCGAGCGCCGCCGCCTCCATGCAGTCGTACAGCGTCCAGATGTACGTGTAGAAGCGCGCGCCCGCGTCCTGGATGTCGAAGACGACGGTGTCGACCCCTGAGGCGGTGAAGACGTCCGCCAGCGGCTGCCCGCTCTTGAGATACGTGTCGTAGACCGGCAGCCCGGTCGCCGGATCGTCGTACCGCCCTTCCGAGCCGCCCGCCTGCGCCGTACCCCGGAAGCCGTGCTCCGGGCCGAAGACGGCGGTCAGGCGAACGCGGTCGTCCGCGTGCATCACATCCACGATGTGGCGCACGCCGGCCGTGATCCCGGTCGGGTTGGTGACGACGCCGACCGTGCGGCCGGAGAGCAGCCGGTAGCCGTCGGCGGCCAGCCGGTCGAAGCCGGTCCGTACGCGCGTACGGTGCGTGCCGCCGCCGGAGCGCGGCGCGGCGGGCGGTGTGGCCGGTGACGCGGTGGCTCTCGCCGCGCCCGTCGCCCCCGCCGCGCCGACCGCGCCCCCGGCGGCCAGCAATCCCCGTCTGGACAGGCTCATCGCGCTACCTCCGTGGATCGGCGGTCGTGTGCTCGGCCGGCGTCGATACGTGCCGCGTCGGATCGGCCGTCGTGGGTTCGGCCGGTGTCTGTCATGGCCACGCAGGCTAGCGCCCCGCGCCCGCCGGGGGAACGAGGCCGCCCGGCGGTTTTCCGCTCCTCTTCCCCGTGACATACCGACTGGTTAGTCTGTTCGGAGGAAGTCCGGAACTCCATGACGGAAACGGAACGCCCGAAAGGCAGGCCCGATGAGCGCGGTGCACGGTGCAGGGGTTGTGGTCACAGGGGCCGGTGGCGGCATCGGCGCCGCCCTCGCCCGCAGATTCGCCGCCGAGGGCGCCCGCGTCGTGGTCAACGACCTCGACGGAGGGAAGGCCACTGCCGTCGCCGACGAGATCGGCGCCACCGCCGTCCCCGGCGACGCCTCCCTCGTCGTGGCCGAGGCCCGTGACGCCCTCGGCGGCACCGTCGACATCTACTGCGCCAACGCCGGCGTAGGCTCCGGCGGCGACGCGTTCGCCGCCGAGGACGTCTGGGCCGCCGCCTGGGACGTCAACGTCATGGCGCACGTCCGGGCGAGCCGTGTCCTGCTTCCCGACTGGCTGGAGCGCGGCGCCGGCCGGTTCGTCTCCACGGTCTCCGCCGCCGGGCTGCTCACCATGATCGGCGCGGCCCCGTACAGCGTCACCAAGCACGGCGCGCTCGCCTACGCCGAATGGCTGTCGCTGACCTATCGCCACCGCGGCCTCAAGGTCCACGCGATCTGTCCGCAGGGAGTCCGTACGGACATGCTCGCCGCCACCGGAAGCGCCGGAGACCTTGTCCTCATGCCCACCGCGATCGAACCCGAGGCCGTCGCCGACGCCCTCTTCGACGCCATGGCGCAGGACCGTTTCCTCGTCCTGCCGCACCCGGAGGTCGCGGGCTTCCACAGGGCACGCGCCGAGGACCCCGACCGCTGGCTCTCCACCATGAACCACATCCAGCAGAAGTGGGAGGGAGATGCCCGGTGACCACCGCGTCCCTCTACTCCGCCAAGCCCTGGCTCGGCCGGCTCGACGAGGCCCAGCGGGCCCCCGTCGACCCGCCCGTCTCGCTCGTGCACGCCCTGCGCACCGCCGCCCGGCGTGCGCCGGAACGCACCGCCCTCGCCTACTTCGACGGGCGGCTCGACTACCGGGAGACGGACGCGCTCTCCGACTCCGTGGCCGGCCATCTCGCCGCCCGGGGCCTCGCGCGCGGCGACCGCGTCGCGATCATGCTCCAGAACACCCCGCACTTCGTCCTCGCCCTGCTCGGCGCGTGGAAGGCCGGCGCGACCGTCGTCCCGCTCAACCCCATGTACAAGTCCGCCGAGGTCGCCCATGTCCTTGGCGACGCCCAGGTCACGGCCGTGATCTGCGCGGACCGCACCTGGGAGGCGTTCCTGCGCGAGACGGCCGCCGACTCGCCCGTACGGATCGCCCTCACCGCCTGCGAACTGGACTTCCAGACCCGCGACGACCCTCGCGTCCTCGGCTTCCCCCGGCAGCCGCCGCCCGCCGACACCGACGACCTGCTGACCGTGGCCCGCGGCGGATCGGCGGCGCCCGCCGGGCGCGACCCGGCCGCCACCGACACCGCGCTGATCAGCTACACCTCCGGGACCAGCGGCAAACCCAAGGGGGCCATGAACTCCCACGCCAACATCATGGTCAACGCCGAACGGCAGCGGGCCGGCCACCCCATCGCCGAAGGCGCCTGCTACTTCGCGCTCGCCCCGCTCTTCCACATCACCGGCATGGTCTGCGAACTCGCGGCGTGCGTCGCCAACGCGGGCACCCTCGCCCTCGCGTACCGCTTCCAGCCCGGCGTCGTCCTCGACGCGTTCGCCGAGCACCGGCCCGCGTACACCGTCGGCCCCGCCACCGCCTTCATGGCGCTCGCCGCCCACCCGGACGTCACCCGCGAGCACTTCGCCTCCTTCCAGGTGATCTCCTCGGGCGGCGCGCCGCTGCCGCCCGCGCTGGTCGAGAAGTTCCGCGCGGGGCTCGGCCCGTATCTGCGCAACGGTTACGGCCTCACCGAGTGCACCGCGCCCTGCGCCTCCGTACCGCCCCAGTGGGAAGCCCCGGTGGACCCGGTCTCCGGGACGCTCTCGGTCGGTGTGCCGGGCCCTGACACGGTCGTACGGATCATCGACGAGCAGGGCTGCGAACGCCCGTTCGGGGAGCCGGGGGAGATCGCGGTACGCGGCCCCCAGGTCGTCACCGGCTACTGGAACGACCCGGCGGCCACCGCCGAGGCGTTCCCGGACGGCGAACTGCGCACCGGAGACATCGGCTTCATGGACCCGGACGGCTGGCTCTACGTCGTCGACCGGAAGAAGGACATGATCAACGCGTCGGGCTTCAAGGTCTGGCCGCGCGAGGTCGAGGACGTGCTCTACACCCATCCGGCGGTGCGCGAGGCCGCGGTGATCGGTGTCCCCGACGCCTATCGGGGCGAGAGCGTCAAGGCGTACGTCAGCACGCGTCCCGGCGCCACGGTGGAGCCCGCCGAGCTGACCGCGTACTGCCGGGAGCGGCTCGCCGCGTACAAGTACCCGCGGGAGGTCGAGATACTGCCCGAGCTGCCCAAGACCACGAGTGGGAAGATCCTCAGGCGGGAACTGCGTTCCCGCAACTGAGCGTCCCAGGCGGGGACAGTCCCTCACCGGACCCGGAGGGGCCATCCGGGGGTGACACGGAGCGGAAGGCGGGTGGTGGCAGATGGCCAGGACGACGGACGGGCAGGGCGAGCCCGTCCCGCGGCGGCTGCTGGCCGCCGCCACCCGGCTCTTCGCGGAGCGCGGCTACGACCGGACGTCCGTCCAGGAGATCGTCGAGGCGGCCGGCGTCACCAAGGGCGCGCTCTACCACTACTTCGGCTCCAAGGAAGACCTTCTCCAGGAGGTCTACGCCCGGGTGCTCCGCCTCCAGCAGGAACGTCTCGACGGCTTCGCGAACGCGGACGGGCCGGTGGAGCGCCGGCTGCGCGACGCCGCCGCCGACGTCGTCGTGACGACCATCGAGAACCTGGACGACGCCGCGATCTTCTTCCGCTCCATGCACCACCTCAGCCCGGAGAAGAACAAGCAGGTACGGACGGAACGGCGCCGCTACCACGAGCGGTTCCGCGCGCTCATCGAGGAGGGCCAGCGCACGGGGGTCTTCTCCACCGCCACCCCGGCCGACCTCGTGGTCGACTACCACTTCGGCTCCGTCCACCACCTCTCCACCTGGTACCGGCCGGACGGCCCGCTCACCCCGCGCCAGGTGGCGGACCACCTCGCGGACCTGCTGCTGCGCGCGCTGCGCCCGTGAACGGCGTGGCAGGCGTGGCGCGCGTGGCGCACATGGCAGGCGTGGCGTCCCGCGCGTAACGCGCCCTGCCCGTGCGGCACGTGGTCCGTAACGCACCCTGCCCGTGCGGCGGCTTCTCCGCTGACCGGAGGTTCACCTGTACTTCTTCAACTCCCGCCGGGCCAGTGACCGCTGGTGCACCTCGTCGGGACCGTCCGCCAGCCGGAGCGTCCGTGCCGAGGCCCACAGCTCCGCCAACGGGAAGTCCTGGCTGATGCCACCCGCGCCGTGCAACTGGACGGCCGAGTCGATGATGTCCACGACCGCGCGCGGCGTCGCGATCTTGATGGCCTGGATCTCCGTGTGCGCCCCGCGGTTGCCTACGGTGTCCATCAGCCAGGCCGTCTTGAGCACGAGCAGCCGGAGCTGTTCGACCGTCACCCGGGCGTCCGCGATCCAGTTCTGGACGACCCCCTGCTCGGCGATCGGCTTCCCGAACGCCGTACGGGACAGGGCCCGGCGGCACATCAGCTCGATCGCCCGCTCGGCCATACCGATCAGCCGCATGCAGTGGTGGATACGGCCGGGGCCCAGCCTGGCCTGCGCGATGGCGAATCCGCCGCCCTCCTCACCGACGAGATGCGAGGCGGGTACCCGTACGTTGTCGAAGACGACCTCGGCATGGCCCCCGTGGGAGTGGTCCTCGTAGCCGTACACCCGCATCGCCCGGCGCACCTCGACGCCCGGGGTGTCCCGGGGGACCAGGATCATCGACTGCTGGCGGCGCGGGTCGGCGCCGTCCGGGTCGGTCTTGCCCATCACGATGAAGACGGCACAGGCCGGGTTCATCGCTCCGGAGATGTACCACTTGCGGCCGTTGACGACGTACTCGTCGCCGTCGCGCCGGATGCTGGTACGGACATTCGTCGCGTCGGACGAGGCGACCTCCGGCTCCGTCATCGCGAACGCCGACCGGATCTCGCCCGCGAGCAGCGGCTCCAGCCACTGCTTGCGCTGCTCCTCCGAGCCGAACTGGGCGAGCACTTCCATGTTTCCGGTGTCGGGGGCCGCGCAGTTCAGCGCGGTGGGGGCCAGCTCGGGGGAGCGGCCGGAGATCTCGGCGAGCGGCGCGTACTGCAGATTGGTCAGCCCGGCCCCGTACTCGCCGTCCGGAAGGCTGTGCTGGTCTACGAAGAAAAGGTTCCACAGCCCCCGCGCGCGCGCCTCGGCCTTCAGCTCCTCGACCACCGCGGGGGTGCCCCACGGGTCGGCCAGCCGGGACCGCTGCTCCCGCGCGACCTCCTCGGCCGGGTAGATGTGCTCGTCCATGAAAGTGAGCAGCCTGGCCCGCAGCTCTTCGGTGCGGGCGTCGAATGCGAAGTCCATCAGGGGTACTCAGCCTTCCTGGAGGGTGGTGAGACCGTGCTCGATGAAGACGGGGACGAGGGCGCCGATCCGGTCGAAGCCCTGCCCCACGGTCTGGTGGAGGGTGTAGCGGTAGTGAATGCCCTCCAGGATCACGGCGAGCTTGAACCAGGCGAACGCCGTGTACCAGGAGATGCCGTCCGTGTCCCGCCCCGAGCCGGCCGCGTACCGCTCGATCAGTTCACCCGGGGTGGGATGACCCGCGGCCCCGGCCGTCGTGCTGATCGGGGAGCCCGTCACCTCCAGGGGCGCGCTGTACATCACCAGCAGCCCGAGATCGGTGAGCGGGTCGCCGAGCGTGGACATCTCCCAGTCCAGTACGGCGTTGATCCGGTCGTCCGTGCCGAGCAGGACGTTGTCGAGCCGGTAGTCGCCGTGGATCACCGTGGGCGCGGGGGAGACGGGCAGTGACCGGCCGAGGGCCGCCTGGAGTTCGTCGATGCCGGGCAGCTCGCGGCTGCGGGACGCGTCGAGCTGCTTGCCCCAGCGGCGGAGCTGCCGGTCGAGAAAGCCCTCCGGCCGGCCGAAGTCCCCGAGCCCGACCGCACCGGGGTCGACGGCGTGCAGGTCGACCAGGGTGTCGACCAGGGCGAGCACGGCGGCGCGGGTGCGCCCGGGACCGAGCGGGGCGAGCTGTTCGGCCGTACGGTACGGCGTGCCCGCCACGTGTTCCATGACGTAGAACGGAGCGCCGAGCACCGACTCGTCCTCGCAGAGCAGCAGTGGTTCGGGAACGGGCACGGCGGTCGGGTGCAGTGCCTCGATCACCCGGTACTCGCGCTTCATGTCGTGCGCGGTGGCCAGCACATGGCCCAGCGGGGGTCTGCGGACCACCCAGCGGCCGGTTCCGTCCGTGACGGCGTACGTCAGGTTCGACCGGCCGCCCTCGATCAGCCGTGCGCCGAGAGGACCGCCCACCAGGCCGGGGCGCGCGCGGTCGAGATGGCCACGAAGCCGCTCGGGATCGAGTCCTGGCGTGGGGGCTGGGCTCATCGGGCGTACCTCCATGGACGTCGGGCGGACAGACGGACGGGCGGTCGCTCCCATGATGCCGACCAGTCGGTATGTCGTCCAGTGTCTGTCACCTCCGGGCCGTCCCCGGGGCCGCCCCGCGACTGCCCCGGGCCGGCCCGAGGAAGGCGGTGCGTCAGGCGTGGCAGGCCACCGGCACCCCGTCGTTCATCGTCGTCATGTCCGTGAAGACGGTGCTCACATCGAGCGGCGAGCCCTCGGGCTCGCCGGCCAGCTCGGCGTACGCGCGGTGCAGGTTGGCCACCAGCCGCTCGCTCTCGCGCAGCTCCCCGAACTCCCCGAGGTCGGCCCGGAGCGCGGCCTCCAGCGGAGTGAGCCCCTGGGCGTAACTCTCCTCGGCCAGCTCGGCGACGTACCGGAGACAGCGCTCCGTCGCGTCGTACGCCGACGGGTCGGTGAGCGGTCCGTGGCCCGGTACGACGACGGACGCGTCCAGCGAGCGCAGCAGGTCCAGCGCCCGCAGGGAACCGCGCAGCGAGCCCATCGGGACGAACGGCGTGCCGCCCTGGAAGACCAGGTCACCGGTGAAGACGATGCCGTGCTCGGGGAGATGGACGATCGAGTCCCCGCGCGTGTGCGCCACGCCCGGGTGGATCACCCGCACCTCGGTCCCGCCCACGTGAAGGGTGAGCCGGTCGCTGTAGGTCACGCTCGGCGGGATGATGCCGACGTCGCCGAAGTCGGTCCCGGGCCAGATCAGATGGAGCTGATGGCCCGCCGCGAGCTGCTCGCTCCGGCACGCCTCATGACCGACGACGGTGGCCTCCGGCAGGAACACGCTGTTTCCGTACGTGTGATCGCCGTGGTGGTGCGTGGTGACGATGGTGCGGGGCAGCTCCACCCCGGCCAGCAGGATCGCCTCACGCAGCAGCCGGGCCCGCCGTTCGGTGGCCGTGGTGTCGACGAGGAGCGTCGCGTCGCCGTCACTGATGAACCCGGCGTTGTTCAGACACCAGCCGCCGTCGGGCTGGACATAGGCGTGGACTCCGGGGGCGAGGCGGACGGTGTACGGATCGGTGGCAGTCATCGGAACTCCTGTGGGGGTGGAAATCTCCCCCTGAGCCTGCCAGTTCACGGAGCCCACGAGAAAGGCACCCCTGACCGGAGCCGACCGCCCCCGCGCCGCCTGCCCCGCCCCGCCCCGCTTGCCCCGCCCCGTGCCGCCGCGAACACGTCCCGGTACTCCGCCGAACGGCGGCTCCCCGACGTCGTTCCCGCGCGCTACGCGAACCGGGGAGGAGCCGGGGCGGAACCGGCACGGAAGCCCCGCGCATCGGAACCCCCGGTACGGCGGCCGTGGCGGGAACAGATCGTTCCGGCTTGCGCGAGGCGTGAGCGCGGCAGAGGCTGCGGGGTATGAAGGCCATCAGCTACCGCCGTTACGGCGGCCCCGAGGTCCTGGAGTACGGCGACCATCCCGAGCCGAAGGTGGGCCCCGACTCCGTCCTGGTCGAGGTGCGGGCCGCGGCCGTGAATCCCGTCGACTGGAAGTGCCGCGAGGGCTATCTCGACGGGGTCCTCGACACGGTCTTCCCGGTGATCCCGGGGTGGGACGTGGCCGGTGTCGTCGTCCGGCCCGGCGCGGCGGTCACCGGGTTCGCCGCCGGGGACGAGGTCATCGGGTACGTCCGCGAGGACTTCCTCTCCCGGGGCACCTTCGCGCAGTACGTGGCCGCCCCCGACAGGACCCTCGCGCACAAGCCCAGTTCGCTCGCGTTCGCGGAGGCGGCCGGGCTGCCGCTGGTCGGACTCACCGCCCACCAGGTGCTCCACCGGGTGCTGCGCGTACGGCCCGGCGAGACCGTGCTCGTCCACGCGGCGGCGGGCGCGGTCGGCTCGGCCGCCGTCCAGCTCGCCCGCCACCTCGGCGCGCGGGTCATCGGCGCCGCCCGCGCGTCCGGCCAGGACCACATCCGGGCGCTCGGTGGCGAGGCGGTCACATACGGGGACGATCTGGCCGCCCAGGTACGGGCCCTGGCGCCCGACGGGGTGGACGCGGCGTTCGACATCATCGGCGGCGACCTCCTCCGCGCGACGCCGGGACTGCTCGCGCCCGGCGGCCGACTGGCCTCCATCGCGGACGCCGGCGTCACCGACCTGGGCGGCAGCTACGCCTTCGTCCGCCCCGACGCCGCCGACCTGACGGAGCTGGCGGGCCTGGCGGAGCAGGGCGTGCTGTCGGTGGGGGTGGCACGGACGTTCCCCCTGGAGCAGGCCGCGGACGCGTTCCGCTTCGCGGAGGCGGGCGGAGCGGGCGGCAAGGTGATCGTCACCACGGACTGACCGGAATCGCGGACCGACCGGGACCACGGACCGACCGGGACCATGGATCGACGCGCCCGGTCCCGGCGACGCGGCCGGTCCCGGCGACGCGGCCGGTCCCGGTGGCGCGGCCGTCAGACCAGCACCGTCACCGCGAACGCCGCCAGCAGCAGGGTGCAGGCCGTCGCCGTGAGCGCGCCCCGCTCCGAGAGGCGCGGCGGCCTCGCCGCCTCCAGCGCCCTCAGCCGCCGGTGCGCCACGCCCAGGAAGCCGAGCCAGACCAGCGCGCTCAGGGCCGCGCCCGTCAGACCCGCCGCCGTCGCGCCGCCGTGGATGGCCTGGCGGGCGCCCAGGATCGCGACCACCGTGCAGGAGAGCGTCGTACGGCGCCACGCCAGCCGGGTACGTTCCGGCTGGAGCCCCGGGTCGCGTTCCGGGGCCGCCGCCGGGGCCGTCATCCGGCCCGGCCCAGGACGACGATCACCAGCATCGCCACCGCGACCAGCCCCACCGCCAGGCTCAGCAGCGTCGGGAAGCCGGAGACCGGCAGGTCCTCGCCGCGCCGCATGGCCCGCTCGCACCGCACCCAGTGGTTGACCGCGCGCAGCGCGCACAGCGCCCCCGCCGCGAGCAGCGCCACCGCGAGCCCGGCCCGTACGCCCCAGCGCAGGTCGGGCAGGAACTGGTCGACCGCGAACCCGCCGCCGACCAGCGCGAGCGCCGTACGGATCCAGGCCAGGAACGTCCGCTCGTTGGCCAGCGAGAAGCGGTAGTCCGGGGTCGTGCCCTCCTCGCCGATCCGCCGGGGCGAGAACCACAGCCGGAGGCTCCGTGCAAAGTCGATCACCTACCGCACCCTACGCGTCCGCCACGCCCGTCCCATCCGTCGCGTCGGACGCGCCCGCCGCGCCCGTCCCGTCCGCCGCGCCCGTAGCGCGCAGCGCCTTGAGCCGCTCGTACGCCTCGGCCCCGTCCGGCACCCACTCCCACCCGCCGGGCCCGGCGGCCAGCCGCCGCTCCAGCTCCTCCTCAGGGACGAAGGCGTGCCAGGCGACCTCCTCCACCTGGGGGCGCACCGGCAGCGCGCAGACCACCTCGTACACCCGCGACCACGAGCGGAACCCGCCGTCCTCGGCGGACTCGTAGAGGAACGAGAACAGCGGTACGGGGCGGTCGAGCCCCGACACCCCCAGCTCCTCCTCCGCCTCGCGCAGCGCCGCCTCGTCGTAGCCCTCGCCCGCGGCGACGACCCCGCCCACGAACATGTCGTACATCGAGGGGAAGGCCAGCTTGACCGCCGTTCTGCGGTGGACGAAGACCCGGCCCCGCGGCTCGCGCACGAACACGTGGACACTGCGGTGGATCAGGCCCTTCGCATACGCCTCTCCGCGCGGCGCCTGCCCGATGACGTGATCGTTCTCGTCGACTATGTCCAGGATCTCGTCTGCGGCACTCATGGCGTCCATCCAACCAGTTGACTCGTTACTCGCCCGTACGGAAGATCGGACCACTCGCCCTCCCGGCCCGTGAAGGATGGAAACCATGGCGTACGACGCCGATGTGATCGTGATCGGGGCCGGCCTCGCGGGCCTGGTCGCCACCGCCGAACTGGTCGACGCGGGCCGCTCCGTCATCGTCCTCGACCAGGAGCCCGAGCGGTCGATCGGCGGACAGGCGCACTGGTCCTTCGGCGGGCTGTTCTTCGTCGACTCGCCCGAACAGCGCAGGCTCCGCGTCAAGGACAGCCACGACCTCGCCCTCCAGGACTGGTTCGGCACAGCCGGGTTCGACCGCCCCGAGGACCACTGGCCGCGCAAGTGGGCCGAGGCGTACGTCGGCTTCGCGGCGGGCGAGAAGCGCGCCTGGCTGCACGGGCAGGGCATGCGGTTCTTCCCGGTGGTCGGCTGGGCGGAGCGCGGCGGTTACGACGCGACCGGCCACGGCAACTCCGTGCCGCGCTTCCACATCACCTGGGGCACCGGACCCGGCGTCGTCGCGCCCTTCGAGCGGCGGGTGCGCGCGGGCGTCGCCCAAGGCCTGGTGACCTTCCGTTTCCGCCACCGTGTCACCGGGCTCGGTTCGACGGCCGGCGCCGTGGACACCGTGACCGGCGAGACCCTGGAGCCCAGTGACGCCGCCCGCGGCACCGCGAGCAGCCGTGCGGTCACCGGCGCCTTCTCGCTGCGGGCCCAGGCCGTGATCGTCACCTCGGGCGGCATCGGCGGCAACCACGACCTGGTGCGCGCCCAGTGGCCCGAGCGGCTCGGCACCCCGCCGCGGAAGATGCTCTCCGGGGTGCCCGCGCACGTCGACGGGCTGATGCTCGGCATCGCGGAGGCGGCGGGCGCGCACCACATCAACCGCGACCGGATGTGGCACTACACCGAGGGCATCGAGAACTGGAACCCGATCTGGGCCCGGCACGGCATCCGGATCCTGCCGGGACCTTCCTCGCTCTGGCTGGACGCGCGCGGCAAGCGGCTGCCCGTGCCGCTCTTCCCCGGCTTCGACACGCTCGGCACACTGGAGCACATCATGCGTTCCGGCCACGACCACACCTGGTTCGTGCTCGACCGGCGCATCATCGGCAAGGAGTTCGCCCTCTCGGGCTCCGAGCAGAACCCTGACCTCACGGGGAAGTCCGTCCGCGATGTGCTGGGGCGGGCGCGCGCCGATGTACCGGGCCCGGTAAGGGCGTTCATGGACAAGGGTGCCGACTTCGTCGTCGAGAAGGACCTCGGCGCCCTGGTACGCGGTATGAACGCGCTCACCGAGGAACCGCTGAT
This sequence comes from Streptomyces sp. NPDC059092, assembly GCF_042756365.1. Taxonomy (NCBI): domain Bacteria; kingdom Bacillati; phylum Actinomycetota; class Actinomycetes; order Kitasatosporales; family Streptomycetaceae; genus Streptomyces; species Streptomyces sp. NPDC059092. Next base: position 34,039 of record NZ_JBHZEJ010000061.1, on the reverse strand, counting down.
CGACGAGGCCGCGCTGCGCCGTGAGATCGTCGCGCGCGACCGTGAGATCGCCAACCCCTTCACCAAGGACTCCCAGGTCACGGCGGTCCGGGGCGCCCGCAAGTTCCTCGGCGACAAGCTGATCCGTACCGCGCGCCCGCACCGCATCCTCGACCCGAAGGCGGGCCCGCTGATCGCCGTACGGCTGAACATCCTGACCCGTAAGTCGCTCGGCGGCCTGGAGACCGACCTGTCCTCGCGGGTGCTCACCGCCGGGGGCGATCCGCTGCCCGGTGTGTACGCGGCGGGCGAGGCGGCCGGGTTCGGCGGCGGTGGGGTGCACGGCTACCGCTCGCTGGAGGGCACCTTTCTGGGCGGTTGCATCTTCTCGGGGCGTACCGCGGGCCGGGCGGCGGCCCGCGCCCTCGGCTGACCCAACTCCCCGGAACGGGCGGCTGGTTGGTGGACGTTGACGCAGGTCGCGACCGGGCCGCTCGGGCCGGGGCCGGGCCTCGGCCGGGCTCCGAGCGGCCCCCGAGTTGCCCACGCCTCGGCACCAACACCCCTTCTGTGTAGGCCAGTTGGCGCGGCTATGTAACAAATAGGCTCTTGACGCGGAGCGTTACCTCCGATTGGCTGTGCGCGATCATCGCTCGAACATGTGCCCTGGAGGATTACGCGGAATGCCCCCGCCTCCGCCACCCCTGGGCCGTTCCCGAAGACGGGCGCAACGGAACTTACGCTCCGCCCAGTTCTTCGATCCGGCCCTTGACGACGCCGAACTGGGCGCCATAAGAGATCAGTTGGCCCAAGGCCGCTGGTCCGAAGCTCGCACCCTCCTCGCCGCCACCGGCGACGACTGGGACCGACGCGGCCATCGCGTCATCGTTCTCGCCCAGGCCGCCGGCGCCGCCACCTGGGCCGGGGACTGGCTCCTCGCAGAACCCGACAGCGCCGACGCGGCCACCCTGCTCGCCTGCGCCGACGTCCTCGCCGTACTCCACGGCAAGGACGGCGGAAAAGACAGCGGAAAAGACAGCGGCTGGAGCAACGGCTGGAACAGCGGCCGGACCCACGGCAGGGACGGCGGCAAGGCCCGGGACAGCAAGGACCGGGCGAAGGAACAGCGTGCCAGGGACGCCTGCCGCGACGCGATCCGGCGGGCCCCCGCCGACCCCACCCCCTGGCTCGGCCTGCTGCTCCTCGCCCGTACCCTCGGCACCGAGGAAGAGACCTCCCGCTTCTTCGACGAGGTCAGGACCCGCCACCCCGACCACCACCACGCGCACCACCTGATGGCGGCCCGGCTCGCGGAACGCCCCACCGAACCCGGCCACGAAGCGTTCCACGAGGTCTACGACTTCGCGTCCTGGGCCGCCGAACAGGCTCCCGCGGACTCGCCGCTCTCCGTGCTCCCCGTCGTCGCCCACGCCGAGCGCTACCGCGCGCTCGCCGCCACCGGACACGAGCCCTCCGACCCCGCGGCCTCGGGGCACTGGACCGGACGGCGCGCCCGCCAGGTACTCAAGGGCGCGTTCGACTGGTGGCTGGAGTGGGAGGGCGAGGAACATCCGCGCAACCGCGTGGACCTGAACTTCCTGGCCCACGCCCTGTTCCACGAAGGACGGCTCGCCGAGGCCGCCGCGCTCTTCCACCGCATCGGCCGCCACATCACCCCGGCGCCCTGGGCCTACCCGGACCAGGATCCGCACACCGCCTTCCTCGCCGCGCGCGACACCGCGCTCGGCTCCGCCTGAATGACCCGCTCCGGAACCCGCTCCGAACGATCCCCGCTGTTCCGCATGTTTTGTTCCGCGCAAGTGAACTCCGAGAGGACACCCCTGTCATGTCGACGGGCAGACCGAGCACCGCTGAGATCAACACGTACAAAGGGCAGGACCGCGCGCTGCGCGCCGACCGGCTCGGCACGGTGGGCCTCCTGCTCTCCGTACTCGCCGCGAGCGCGCCGATGCTGGTCGTCGCCGGCGTCATGCCCACCGTCTTCGGTGTCATGGGCATCGTCGGTCAGCCGCTGCTCTACGTGATCCTCGGCATCGTCCTGGTGCTGTTCAGCTTCGGGTACGCGGAGATGAGCCGGCACGTCCACAACGCCGGTGCCTTCTACGCGTACATCGCCCGCGGCCTCGGCCCGACGGCGGGCGCCGGCGCCTCCCTCCTCGCGCTCGTCGCGTACAGCGCCATGCAGTTCGCCGTCTACGGTCTGCTCGGCTTCGAGGTCTCCGGGCTCTTCGCCACCTATCTGGACCTCTCCGTGCCCTGGTGGGTCCCGGCCCTCGGCGCCGCCGCGGTCGTCGGGTTCCTCGGCTGGCTGAAGATCGACCTCAACGCCAAGGTCCTCGGGGTGCTGCTGGCCGTCGAGTGCGTCCTCGTGGTCATCTTCGACGTCGCCACCCTCACCTCCCCGGGTCCCGAGGGCCTGTCCTTCACGGCCTTCGACCCCGGCATGGTCACGGGCGCCGGCTTCGGCACCGCGCTCTGCTTCTGCGTCGCCGCCTTCGTCGGCTGCGAACAGGCCCCCGTGTACGCGGAGGAGACCAACCGGCCCCAGGTCGTCGTCTCCCGCGTGATGTTCCTGGCCGTCGGCTACGCCTCGCTGTTCCTGGCTTTGAGCGCCTGGGCCCTGACCGTCGCCACCGGACCGGGCTCGATCGTCAAGACCTCGGCGGAACAGGGCCCCGGCCTGCTCTTCGGACTCACCGAGGCGCGGCTCGGCGCCACCTTCGCCGACGTCCTGCACGTCCTGTTCGTGACGGGCATGTTCGCCGCGCTGCTCAGCTTCCACAACGTCGTCGCCCGCTACGCCTTCGCCATGGGCCGCGAGGGCCTGCTGCCCGCGACCTTCGGCCGTACCACCCGGTCCAGCGGAGCGCCCGCCTCCGGCTCCGTCCTCCAGTCGCTGATCTCCGTGGCCGCCATCGCCGCCTTCGCCCTCACCGACGACAAGCCGACCGGCGACCCTACGGCGCCGGTGCTGCGCCTGTTCACCTGGATGGGCAGCGTCGGCGCGCTCGGCATCATCACGCTGATGGCGCTCGCCTCCTGTGCCGTCATCGCCTTCTTCGTCAAGCGTGGCGCCGGACGCGCCCACGCCCCGCGCCTGGTCGCGTCCGGGCTGGCCATCGTCGCGCTCCTGGCGATCGCCTTCTACACCGTCAAGGACTTCGGCGTCCTGATCGACGCGGGCCCCGGCTCCTCGCTGAGCTGGATCCTGCCCGCGATCATCGGCGTCGCGCTGGTCGCGGGTCTCGTGTACGGAGTGGTGCTGCGCTCCGTCAAGCCCGAGGTGCACGCCCGGATCGGGCTCGGGAACGAGGCGTTCCAGTTGGAGAAGGCGGCCGAGTCGGCGCAGACGGCCTCCGTATGAGGTCCACCCCGTACGAGCTCAGGCTGGGCGCGTGACGAACGCCCGCGGCCCTGGTTTCCCGGGCCGCGGGCGTTTCCTCGGGAGCCCGTGACGGCTCCAGCGGCTTCCTAGACGACCAGTGACAGCAGCAGCACGGACCCGAGGCCGACGACGGAGATGATGGTCTCCATCACCGACCACGTCTTCAGCGTCTGCCCCACGCTCATCCCGAAGTACTCCTTCACCAGCCAGAACCCGGCGTCGTTCACATGGCTGAAGAAGACCGAGCCCGCGCCGATCGCCAGCACCAGGAGCGCGGCGTGCGTGGTGGACATGTCCGCGGCCAGCGGCGCCACCAGGCCGGCGGCCGAAATGGTCGCCACCGTCGCCGAGCCCGTGGCCAGCCGGATCGCGACGGCGATCAGCCAGCCCAGCAGCAGCGCGGGGATCGACCAGTCCTTGGAGAGGTCCAGGATCATCTGGCCCACCCCGGAGTCGACCAGCGTCTGCTTGAAACCGCCACCGGCGCCGACGATCATCAGGACGCCCGCGATCGGGCCCAGCGACTTCTCGACGGTGGTGGAGATCCGGCCCTTGGTGAACCCGGCCGCGCGGCCCAGCGTGAAGATCCCCACCAGGACGGCGGCCAGCAGCGCGATCAGCGGGGAGCCGACCACGTCCGCGATCCGCTGGACGGTGTGCTCCGGGTCGTCCACGACGATGTCGACGAGCGCCTTGGCCAGCATCATCACCACGGGCAGCAGCACCGTGGCGACGGTCGCGGCGAAGCTGGGGCGCTTCGCCAGATCGTCCGAGGTGCGCTGCGGGATCATCGACTCGGGCGCCGGGAGGTCCACCCAGCGGGCCGCGTACCGCGAGAACAGCGGGCCCGCGATGATCACGGTCGGGATGGCGACGACCACACCCAGCGCCAGCGTGACCCCGAGGTCGGCGCCGATCGCGTCGATCGCGACCAGCGGCCCCGGGTGCGGCGGGATCAGCCCGTGCATCACGGAGAGCCCGGCCAGCGCCGGGATGCCGATCCGCATCAGCGAGTAGTTGCCGCGCTTGGCGACGAGCAGCACCACCGGGATCAGCAGCACGATGCCGACCTCGAAGAAGAGCGGCAGCCCGATCACCGAGGCGATCAGGACCATCGCCCAGGGCATCGCGCGCCCGCTCGTTCTCGCGAGGATCGTGTCGACGATCTGGTCGGCGCCGCCGGAGTCCGCGAGCAGTTTGCCGAGGATCGCGCCGAGCGCGATCAGCACGCCCACCCCGGCGACCGTGGAGCCGAGGCCGGTGGAGAAGCTGGTGATGACCTTGTCCAGCGGTGCGCCCGCGAAGGCGCCGAGCGCCAGTGAGCCGATGGTCAGGGCCAGGAAGGCGTGGAGTTTGAAGAGGGTGATGAGCAGGACGATGACGGCTATGCCGGCGAGGACGGCAAGGCCCAACTGCGCGTTGCCCGCAGAGGTGATGGGCTCTGCGGCGTCCGCTGCCAGTGTCTCGACACTGAGACCGGTCACGGGTATCACGGGAACTTCCTTCAGCTTTCGAGCCGGCGCAGCGTGGCGACGGCTCGTTCGGTGATTTCCTCCGGGGTGCCCGCGACGTCGACGGTGACACCCGTCTCGTCGGCCCCCAGGTTCTCCAGCGCCGCGTACTGCGAGTCGAGCAGCGCGGTGGGCATGTAGTGCCCCTTGCGTTCGGACATCCGCTGTTCGACGAGCGAGCGCTCGCCGGCGAGGTGGAGGAAGACGGCGCCAGGGGCGGCGGACCGCAGCCGGTCGCGGTAGGCGCGCTTGAGCGCGGAACTGCTGACCACCCCGCCGAGTCCGGCCCGGCCGTGGGCCCACTCCCCGATCGCGTCCAGCCAGGGCCACCGGTCGGCGTCCTCCAGCGGGGTGCCGGCGGACATCTTGGCGATGTTCTCCGGCGAATGGAACTCGTCGCCCTCGGCGTACGGGACGCCCAGCGCGGCGGCGAGCAGGGGGCCGACCGTGGTCTTGCCGGTCCCTGCCACGCCCATCACCACGACGACCTGGGGGGTGTTCATGTCATGCCTCGCTGTCTTCTTCGACATCGGTCCCGCGCGGATCCTCGGCATCGGTCCCGCGCGGACGCGGACATCGGTCCGTCGCGCCACTGAAACCTATTAGGTACGACATATTCAAGAGGTTGTGATCTAAACGTCGTACTTTTTACTCTCGGCCCGTGCCCCGTAGGCTTGCCGCATGACCACAGAAGGCCGGGGCTTGCATACCCGTGTGCTGGACACCCTCGGTCTCGCGATCACCTCCGGCGAGTACCCCCCGGGCGGCGTCGTCCGTACGGACGAGGTCGCCCAGCGCTTCGAGGTCTCGCGGACCGTCGTCAGGGAAGTGGTCCGCGTCCTCGAATCCATGCACCTGGTGGAGTCCCGGCGCCGCGTCGGCGTGACCGTACGGCCCACCGAGGAGTGGAACGTCTACGATCCCCGCGTCATCCGCTGGCGCCTCGCCGGCCCCGACCGCCCCCGCCAGCTCCGCTCCCTGACCACACTGCGCTCGGCGGTCGAACCGGTCGCGGCCGGCCTCGCCGCCCGGCACGCCACGCCCGAGCAGTGCGCCGCCCTCACCGAGCAGGCGCTCGGCATGGTCGCCACCTCGCGCGGGGGCCGGCTGGGGGAGTACCTGGTCCACGACATCGCCTTCCACCGGGTGGTCCTCAACGCGTCGGGCAACGAGATGTTCGCCCGGCTCGGTGACGTGGTCGCCGAGGTCCTCACCGGACGCACGCGGCACCAGGTGATGTTCGACGACCCCGACCCCGCCGCCGTCACCCTGCACGTGGGGGTCGCGGAGGCCGTACGGGAGGGCGACTTCGTCCGCGCCGAGGAACTCACCCGGGAGATCGCCGTCGGCGCCCTCGAAGAACTGGACGTTCTGGCGCCCTGACGAGCCACAACAGGACCGGGGGTCACTCCGGAACCCCGGCACACGGGATAGTGGGGGAAGGAACGGAGAGCGCCTCGCGGCGCCTCCGGCTCCCCGGTATGTCAGCAGGTATGACGAAAGGCAGGTCCTGGCATGGCGCAGCAGGTGCAAGGGGTCATCGCCCCCGGCAAGAACGAGCCGGTACGGGTCGAGACGATCGTCGTACCCGACCCCGGCCCCGGCGAGGCCGTGGTGAAGGTGCAGGCGTGCGGCGTCTGCCACACCGATCTGCACTACAAGCAGGGCGGGATCAACGACGAGTTCCCCTTCCTCCTCGGCCATGAGGCCGCCGGTGTGGTCGAGTCGGTCGGTGACGGTGTCACGGAGGTCGCCCCCGGCGGCTTCGTCATCCTCAACTGGCGCGCGGTGTGCGGAACGTGCCGGGCGTGCAGGCGGGGCCGCCCCCAGTACTGCTTCGACACGCACAACGCCCGGCAGAAGATGACGCTGACCGACGGCACGGAGCTCTCCCCGGCCCTCGGTATCGGCGCCTTCGCCGAGAAGACGCTGGTCGCGGCCGGCCAGTGCACCAAGGTCGACCCGTCGGTCTCCCCGGCCGTCGCGGGTCTCCTCGGCTGCGGTGTGATGGCGGGCATCGGCGCCGCGATCAACACCGGGCAGGTCGGACGCGGCGACTCCGTCGCGGTCATCGGCTGCGGCGGCGTCGGTGACGCGGCGATCGTCGGCGCGCGGCTCGCGGGCGCGGCCCGGATCATCGCCGTCGACATCGACGACCGCAAGCTGGCGACGGCGGTCTCGATGGGCGCCACCCACACCGTCAACTCCCGCTCCCGCGACGCCGTCGAGGCGATCCGCGAGCTGACCGGCGGCAACGGCGCGGACGTCGTCATCGAGGCGGTCGGCCGCCCGGAGACGTACCAGCAGGCGTTCTACGCCCGCGATCTGGCCGGCACCGTCGTCCTGGTCGGCGTCCCCACCCCCGAGATGAAGCTCGAACTGCCGCTGCTCGACGTGTTCGGCCGCGGCGGCGCCCTCAAGTCGTCCTGGTACGGCGACTGTCTGCCCTCCCGTGACTTCCCGATGCTCGTCGACCTCCACCAGCAGGGCCGGATCGACCTCGCCGCGTTCGTCACCGAGACCATCGGCCTCGACGACATCGAGAAGGCGTTCGAGCGGATGCACGAGGGTGACGTCCTGCGCTCGGTGGTGGTCTTCTGATGTCCGTCCGTATCGACCACCTGGTCACCTCCGGCACCTTCGCCCTCGACGGCGGCACGTGGGACGTCGACAACAACGTCTGGATCGTCGGTGACGACTCCGAGGCGATCGTCATCGACGCCGCCCACGACGCCGCCGCCATCGAGGCCGCGCTGAACGGCCGGGCGCTGCGCGCGATCGTCTGCACCCACGCGCACAACGACCACATCGACGCGGCCCCCGCGCTCGCCGCCGCCACCGGCGCGCCCGTCCTGCTGCACCCCGACGACCTGCCGCTCTGGAAGCAGACCCACCCCGAGCGGCTGCCGGACGGCGAACTGACCGACGGCGCCACGATCGCCGTCGCCGGCACCACCCTGACCGTGCTCCACACGCCGGGGCACGCGCCGGGCGCGGTCTGCCTGTACGCCCCCGAGGCGGCGACGGTCTTCACCGGCGACACCCTCTTCCAGGGCGGCCCGGGCGCCACCGGACGGTCGTTCTCGCACTTCCCGACCATCATCGACTCGATCCGCGACCGGCTCCTCACCCTGCCGCCGGAGACGGTCGTACGGACGGGCCACGGCGACCCGACGACCATCGGCGCCGAAGCACCGCACCTCTCCGAGTGGATCCGGCGCGGCCACTGAGCCGGACCGGGCCGGTCGGCCACTGAGCAGGCCGGGGCCGGTCGGACACTGATCCGGACCCGGCCGGTCAGAGCGGGCGCAGCCGCAGCCGGCTCTCGAACCGGTGCTCCTCGCCCGTCACCGGATCGGTGAACTCCAGCACCCTGGCGAGGAGTTGCAGCGGCCGTCCGTAGTCGTCGGGCGTGGACTCCTGGACGACCGGGTAGACCGGGTCGTCCAGGAGCGGCAGCCCGAGACCGCACATGTGGACCCGGAGCTGATGGGTACGGCCGGTGACCGGCAGCAGCCGGTAACGGCCGTACCCGCCCCGGTGCTCCAGCAGCTCGATCCGGCTCTCCGCGTTGGGTTCGCCCGCCACCTCCCGCGCGGCGATCACCCCGCGCTCCTTCTCGATCCGGCCGCGCACGGTGACGGGCAGCGCCACCGCCGGATCGTACGGCGCCACCCCCTCGTACTCCTTGCGCACCAGCCGGTCCCGGAACATCGTCTGGTAGGCGCCCCGGTCCCCGGCCCGTACGACGAAGAGCACCAGCCCCGCCGTCAGCCGGTCGAGACGGTGCGCCGGCTGGAGCGCCGGCAGTCCCAGCTCACGCCGCAGCCGCGCCTGCGCGGTCTCGGTGACATGCCGGCCGCGCGGGGTGGTGGCCAGGAAATGCGGCTTGTCGGCGACGACGATCCGCTCGTCCCGGTACACCACCCCGACCTCGAACGGCACCCGCTCCTCGGGGGCGAAGTCCCGGTGGAACCAGACATACCGCCCGGCGGCGTACGGCTCGGCGGCACCGACAGGACCGCCCTCCCCGACGAACCGGCCCTCCCGCACCATCGCCTCGACGCGCCCCACGCCGACGGCGTCCCCGAACCGCGCCACCAGATGGTCCCGCACCGTCACCCACCGCCCGTCCGGATCCGGAGGCAGCCGCAGCCGTACGGGATCGACGCCGTCCCGCTGGGGGAGGGGCGAGGGCGACGGGGCGGGGTGTCTGCGGGGCACGGGCCGACAGCGTACCGGGGGCGGCGGCGCGGCCGTGTCCCCCGTTCGGCCCCCGGACCTGCGGCACAGCGCCGGGATGAGAACGGATCCGGTCGGCGGCGCCCGCATGATGGGCCGGTGATCAGTGTCCTGTTCGCCATCCTGACCGCGCTCAGCAACGGTTCCGGCGCGGTGCTCCAGCGCCGCGCCGCGGCCACCGTCCCCGACTCCCAGGCGATGCGTCTCTCGCTGATCCAGAAGCTGCTGCGCCAACCGGTCTGGCTGGCGGGGATCGGTCTGGTACTCGTGGCCGCGGTCTGCCAGGCGGTGGCGCTCGCGACCGGGCCGATCGCCGTGGTCCAGCCGATCTTCGTCATCGAACTGCCCGCCACCCTGCTGCTCGCGGGCCGTCTCTTCAGGATCCGGGTGCCCCGCTCCGTCTGGGTCGGGGCCGCCGCCGTCACGGGCGGTCTGGCCCTGGGGCTGGCCGCCGCTGCCCCCGGCGGCGGCTCCGAGAGCGTCCCCGGGACCGCCTGGATCATGGCGCTGCTGCTCACGGGGGTCTTCGAAGCACTGGTGATCTTCTGGGCGCTGCGGCTGCGCGGCAATCCGCGCGCCGCGCTCCTCGGGCTCGCCGCCGCCTGCGGATACGCGCTGACCGCCGCCCTGATGAAGGACGCCGTGGCCCGCCTCGACCACGGCGGGGCCGGCGCGCTCTTCGCCTCCTGGCAGCTCTACGCCATGGCCGTCGCCGGGGTGGGCGCGCTCTTCCTGCTCCAGAACGCGCTTCAGGCGGGCTCGCTGGCCGCCTCCCAGCCGATGCTCACTCTTGGCGACGCGCTGATCAGCATCGCGTACGGCGTGACCCTCTACGGCGAGAGCGTGCGGACCGGCTGGTGGCTGCTGCCCGAACTCGCCGCGATCGCCCTGATCGCGGCGGGCTGTGTGGAACTGGCCCGCTCCCCGCTGGCCGGGGGAGGACCGCCGCCCCCGCGCCGCGTCCGCTGACCGGGACGGCGCGGAGACGGCGGCGGGGTGGCGGTGACGGCGGCGGCGTGCGGACGGTGCCGCTCAGCCGGACATGCCGGCCGCGGCGCTCACGGGGCCACGGCGTCCGCGGTGTCGACGGGAGCGCCCTCGCGCACAGGGCCGTCCAGATGCGGCAGATGGTGGTCCAGCCGCTCCCGCTTGGTCCGCAGATACGAGAGGTTCTCCTCGCACGGCGTTATCAGCAGCGGAACCTGTTCGGCGACCTTGATGCCGTGCCGCAGCAACGCCTCGCTCTTGCGCGGGTTGTTGGACAGCAGCCGTACCGAGCGCACCCCCAGATCGTGCAGCATCTCCGCCGCCACCCGGTAGTCCCGGGCATCCGCCGGCAGCCCGAGGGCGAGGTTGGCCTCGACCGTGTCCAGGCCCTCCGCCTGGAGCTGCATCGCCCGCAGCTTCGCCAACAGGCCGATCCCGCGCCCTTCGTGGCCCTGGAGATAGAGGAGGACGCCCCGCCCCTCGCGCACGATGGCGTCCAGCGCCGCACCGAGCTGTTCACCGCACTCGCAGTGCTTGGAGCCGAAGGCGTCCCCGGTCAGACACTCCGAATGCACACGGGTGAGGGCTCCGTCCCCCGTGACATCGCCGTATACCAGGGCTATTTGTTCATCCCCTCGATTACGGTCCAGGTAGCCGACTGCGAGAAAGTCTCCGTGCACGGTGGACAGCCGTACTTTCGCCGCTCGTTCGACACCTGATGAACGAGTACTTTCGAGGCACACGCCATCACTGTCTGTCATGCTCCAATCATATCCGCTGAACCGCTTCCGGTGAACGGGAAGAAAGGTAAAAGGGCATCAACCGACGGTCGCCTTCGTCACGTTCGGACGATCGCCGCACCATTGCCGCGTAGTCTGCTCCCGTCGATACGCACGCGGAAAGAGAGGACCGGAGAAAATGAACGGTTCGGGAACACCACCGGTGACGCCCGGTCTGCTGCCCCGGGAGACGACGGAGGACATACGGGCCGCCCGGCCCCAGGTCGCCATCCTCCCCGTCGGCAGCTTCGAGCAACACGGCGCGTACCTCCCGCTGGTGACCGACACGGTCGTGGCCTGCGTCATCGCCCGCGAGATAGCCGCCGCGCACCCGGTCCAACCACTCCCGCCGATCACCGTCTCCTGCTCGCACGAACACGCCGACTGGCCCGGGACCGTGAGCATTTCCGCCGCGACGCTCCACGCCGTCGTCCGCGACATCGCGGGATCCCTCCGCCGGTCCGGAATGAAATCCCTGATTCTGGTGAACGCGCACGGCGGAAATTACGTACTGCGCAACGTGGTTCAGGAATCCGCCGGAAGCGGAACGCGCATGGCGCTTTTCCCCGGATCGGCCGACTGGGACGCGGCGAGGAACCGGGCGGGTGTGGAGACCTCTTCGCACAGCGATATGCACGCGGGTGAAGTCGAGACATCCATCCTGCTGCACGCGCATCCCGAACTCGTGCGGCCCGGTTATGAAACCTCCGATTGCGTCGCCGACGACCGGAAGCATCTCCTCACGCTCGGCATGGCCGCCTATACGGAGTCCGGCGTCATAGGCCGGCCGTCGCGGGCGTCCGCCGCGAAGGGAAAGGAACTGCTGGCCGGGCTGGTCGACTCCTTCGGTGACTACCTTTCCCTTCTCACCCGCCAGGAGTCCCGATGACCGGCCGCCGCACCGCCGCGCCGTCCCGACCGGTTCCGTCCGCACCGGCGCCGTCCCGGACAGCGCTGGACACCGAAGAGGCGTGGGAACTGCTCCGTACGGTCAGGACCGCGGCGGACGCCGAAGCCGCCGGTCTCCTCCGGGACACCGACGGCGCACCGCGCTGGAACCGGGACGCCTCGCCCGGCGCGCGGGAGCTGGCCGACCGCTATCTGCCGCTCTGCCTGGCCGGACCGCGCCTCACCTTCGCCCAGCTCGGCCAGAGCCTCGACGGCTTCATCGCGACCCGTACGGGAGACGCCGACTACGTCACCGGCGAGGAGGACCGCCGTCATCTCCACCGCCTGCGCGCGCTCGCCGACGCGGTGGTCGTCGGAGCCGGTACGGCCGTCGCCGACGACCCCCAGCTCACGGTGCGCGCCTGCGCCGGGGCCAACCCCGTACGGGTCGTCCTCGACCCGCACCGCCGGGTACCGCCGCGTCGCAAGGTGTTCACCGACGGGTCAGCCCCCACCTTGTGGGTGGTGAGCGCCGACCGCGAGCGCGGGCACACCACCGCGGACGGCGACCTGGACGCCCACGGCTGCGGAGTGGAGGTGCTGACCCTTCCGGACAGCGCCGCGTTCGCCCCCGCCAACCTGGTGCGCGTGCTCGCGCGGCGCGGCCTGGGCCGGGTGCTGATCGAGGGCGGCGGCGTCACCGTCTCCCGCTTCCTGAGCGAACAGGCCCTGCACCGGCTCTACGTCACGGTGGCGCCGGTCCTCCTCGGCGACGGCGTCCCCGGACTCCGCTTCGCCGGTACGCCGGTGATGCGCGACGCCCTGCGCCCCCCGACCCGGCGCGCAGCCCTCGGCGAGGACACCCTCTTCGAACTCGACCTGGGGACGCCGCGCCCCGGCCCACCACTGGACGGCGAGCACCCCGAGACCTGGCAGGCTCGCGGCGAGCGAGAGCATCCCGTACACCACGGCGACGGTCAGCCCCTGGGCAGCGCCCAGCCCCGCGGCCCCGAAGGCCCAGGCGGTGGCGCCCTCCCGGGGCCCCCAGCCGCCGACGTTCAGCGGTAGCGCCATCGCGAGGAGCGCCAGCACCATCAGGGGCAGCAGCTCGGCCGCGGGCGCCGTCACCCCCGCGGCCCGGGCGGCGAGCAGGAACGTGGCGAGGAACCCGGCCAGCACCACGACCGACGCGAACGCCACCCCCGGCCAGCTCCGCCGGGCGAGCAGCCCGAGCCGCACCTCCGCGAGCACCGTCCGCACCGCGCGGCGCCGCCGCGAGACGCCGGGCGCCGCGCGCCGCCGCCCGGCGGCCACGGCCAGAGCAACCGGAGCGGCCACCACCGCGACCACCACCGACGCGCCCGGCGTCCCGAGGGTGTCCAGCACGGCCCGGCGGGCCGCCGCCGGAGCCTCCGACGGCCACCCTGCCAGCAGCGTCACCCCGACCGCGACCAGCACGACCTGCCCCGCGACCCGTTCGAGGACGACCGCGCGGACGCCCCGGCCGACATCACCGGCGCTCCGCCCGTGCCGTACCGCCCGGTGCACGTCACCGAGGACCCCGCCGGGCAGCGCCGCGTTCAGGAACAGCGCCCGGTAGTAGTCCGCCACGGCGCCGCGCAGCGGCAGCCGGATGCCCAGACCACGGGCTACCAGACACCAGCGCCAGGCGCTGAACACGGTGGTGACCAGCCCGAGTCCGAGCGCGGCCAGCAGCGTGCGCCCGTCGATCCCGCGCACCCCGTCCAGCAGGGGACCGGTGCCGAGCTGCCACACCAGGACCCCGAGGATGGCCGCACCCGCGACCATCCCGAGCCGCCCCCGCAGCGCCCCGCCGAGCGGTCCGTTCTCCGGCGTACGCGGGGTCCCGGCACCCCGCGCCGTCACGCGGCGCCGCCCGTCCGGGGCAGCGCCAGCAGATCGCTGTGGTGCACGACCACCCGCAGCCCGCCCGCCGCGCACTGCTCCAGACGGCGCCGCAGATACTCCTCGGCGGGCGCCGCGAGATCCGGCCGCTGCTCACAGGCCGCGCCGACCCAGCCCCGTAGCCACTCGCCCGCCAGCGCCGACTCGGCGGCGCCGAGCCGCCACGGGCTCGCGTGCACCCGTACGGTCGCCCCGCACCGCGCGAAGGCGGCGGCGGCCACCGCGACGGCGTCGGGGCCCAGCATGCTCCGGCCGTGCTCGGCCCGCCGCTGGTGCGCGTTGAACGCCTCGGCCAGCTCCGCGTCCAGCGGATCGGCCGGGCTCAGCTCGACCCGGCCCACCACGGAGAGCGCCAGCAGCGCCGGGCAGCCCGCCCCGGCGCAGGCGGCGGCGAGCGCGTCCACCTCCTCGCGCGTGAGCACGTCCAGCAGCGCGGAGGCCGTCACCAGCGAGGCGCCGGCCAGACCGTCCGCCGTCAGCTCCGCGAGGTCGCGGCGCTCGGTGGCGACCGTGACCCGGCTGCCGTCGGCGGCCGTACGGGGCGTCCGCGCGGCGGCCAGCTCCAGCAGCTCGGGGTCGTGGTCGTGCAGGACCCACCGCTGCGGTCCGGCCAGCCGGGGAGCGAGCCAGCGCCCCATGGAGCCGGTGCCGCACCCCAGGTCGTGGATGACCAGGGCCCGTTCACCGTTTCCGGCGGGTCCGGCCAGTCTGCCGCGCAGCGCGTCGAGGAGTTCCGTCGCCCGCGCCGCGCCGTCCGGGCCCTCCCGCAGTTCCAGCCACGCGGGGGCGTAACGGGTCGCCTCCGAGCGCGGAGCTACTGAACGCGGAGCTTCTGAAGTGGTCACGCGGCCCTCCCGGTTTCCTGACGGAGCTGTTCCAGCGCACCGGCCAGACTCCGTGATGTCGTCCCCCACCCGTCCAGCGCGGTCCGCCGCCCCCGCGCCGCTGCCGTCAGCGCGCGCCGCGTGTCCGGCCCCCCGAGCCAGTCCCGCAGCGCCGCGGTGAGCGCCGCCGGATCGTCCGGGGCGACCAGAACCCCCGGTACGGTGCCGTCCGGCGCCCGCCCGACGGCCTCGGGGAGCCCGCCCACGTCCGTCGTCAGTACGGGTACACCGCGGGCGAGGGCCTCGGTCACCGCCATGCCGTACGTCTCGGCGTGCGAGGCGAGCACCAGCAGATCGGCGGCGGCGTACCGTTCGGCCAGCTCCACGCCGGCCAGCGGGCCGGCCAGACGCACCCGGTCGCCGAGGCCGTGCCGCCCGATCAGCTCCCGCAACCCGGCGACATACCCGGGATCCTGGGCGAGCCCGCCCGCGAGGACACAGCTCCACGGCAGGTCCGCGAGGGCCGCCAGGGCCTCCACCAGCCGGTGCTGTCCCTTGCGCGGGGTGACGGTGGCCACGCAGAGCAGCCGCGAGCCGTCCGCCGACCCCGCCGCCAGGGGCGCGATGTCGGCGCCGGGCGCGGCGACATGGACCCGCTCCGGGGCGAGCCCGTGGTGGCGTACGAGCCGCCGCGCCGCCCAGTCGCTGGTGGCCACGACCGCGGGCACGGCGCGCAGTGTCCGGCGTTCGCGGTCGTCGAGTTCCGCCGCGTCGGCGGGCGCGAGCCCCGTCTCGTCGGCCAGCGGCAGATGCACCAGCACCGCCAGCCGCAGCCGCGCGGCCTCGGGGGCGACGACACCGGGGACGCCGCAGGCGACGATCCCGTCGAGCAGCACGACCGCGCCGTCCGCGAAGCCGGCCAGCAGAGCGGCCAGTCCGGTACGGGCCGCGTCCCCGGGCCGGGGCCAGGCGCCCGCCACGGTGTGTTCACGGACCCGCCAGCCCGCGCCGGGCAGCTCCCGGCAGACGCGCCGGTCGTACGTGTTGCCGCCGCTCGGCGCGGCCGGGTCGTCGACGCCACCGGGCATGACGAGATGCACCGCGCGTGCGGGTGGCGCCGTACGCGCGGGCGCGCCGGACGCGGAGGCGTCGGCACCGCGTCCGGCGTCGGCACCGCTCACAGGGCGCGCTCGTAACTCGCCCACGCGACATGCGACTCGTGCAGGGTGACCTGGACGGTGGCCAGCCCGCGGGCGCCCTCGCCGAGCGCCCCGGCGTGCACCCGGTCCGCGAGCCGGTCCGCGATGATCTTCGCCAGGACCTCGGTGGAGGTGTTGATCCCGGCCAGATCGGGCTCCTCGTCGAGGTTCCGGTAGGTCAGCTCGCCGACCACACCGCCCAGTTCCCTGGTGGCCAGGCCGATGTCGACCACGATGCTGTCGGCGTCCAGCTCGGGGCGGCGGAAGGTGGCGTCCACGAGGAACGTCGCCCCGTGCAGGCGCTGCGCGGGTCCGAAGACCTCCCCGCGCAGGCTGTGGGCGATCATGATGTGGTCGCGGACGGTGATGCTGAACAACGGATGACCCTCCAGGTGCGGCACGTCTGGCCTCGGCCCCGGCACGCGTAGCCGGGGAATGCTGTGTAGTACGGCCGATCCGTCCCTCCTGTTCAGACGGGTTCAAGCCACGGCCGCCCCCGCACACCGGCCACCCCACCACGGGCCCGGGAGCCGCCTCCCCACCCGCCCGGGGCGACCACTCCACCCGCCAGGAGGAGCCCCGTCAGCCGCCCGGCAGGCCCGCGTCCGGCCCGTACACCACGCGGTGGCAGAGCCCCGGCAGTTCCCCGGCGGCGATCCCGGGCAGCACCCGCGGCAGCTCCTCGAAACCGCACTCGCCGGTGACCAGCGCGTCGAAGGCGGGCTCCGCCAGCAGCTCCAGGGAGAGCGCGAGCCGGTCGGCGAAGCTCCGGCGGGCGCTGCGCGCCGGGGAGACCGTGCCGACCTGGCTGCCGCGCAGGGTCAGCCGCCGTGAGTGGAACGCCTCGCCCAGCGGCAGGGAGACCCGCCGGTCGCCGTACCAGCTCAGCTCCACGACGGTCCCCTCAGGGGCGAGCAGTTCGAGGGAGCGCGCGAGCCCCGCCTCGGTGGCGCTCGCGTGGACGACCAGATCGCAGCCGCCCAGCGCGTCGCCGGGGAGCGCGAAACCCACCCCGAGCGCCTCGGCGATCCCGGCCCGCGCGGGCTCCGCGTCCACCAACTGGACCCGGACGCCCGGGTAGCGGGCGAGCAGCGCGGCGACGGAGCAGCCGATCATGCCGCCGCCGACCACGGCGACCCGGTCCCCGATCATCGGCGCCGCGTCCCACAGGGCGTTCACCGCGGTCTCCACCGTCCCGGCCAGAATGGCCCGCCCGGCGGGCACACCGTCCGGCACGGGCGTCACCGCGCTCGCCGGGACCACGTACCGCGTCTGGTGCGGGTAGAGGCAGAAGACCGTACGCCCCCGCAGCTCGGGCGGGCCCTCCTCGACCAGACCCACGTTGAGGTAGCCGTACTTGACGGGCCCGGGGAACTCACCGTCCTGGAACGGCGCCCGCATCACGGTGTGCTGACTGCGCGGCACTCCGCCGCGGAAGACCAGGGTCTCCGTACCCCGGCTCACCCCGGAGCAGAGCGTACGCACCAGGACGTCGCCGTCGCCGGGTTCGGGAAGGGCGACCTCCCGTATCTCGCCGTGGCCGGGTGAGCGGAGCCAGAAGGCGCGTGCGGCGCGCTCCATCGATGTCCTCCTGAACGCTGGGGTGACGGTTCACGTTCTTAGTTCACGAGGCCGCGCACGGTACGCGGCGCCAATCGACTCTGTCACACGGCCGGAGGGTGCAACGGTGGCCCTGAACGACACGTACCACCTGAACAAGTACCACCTGAACCACATGTACGACCTGAACGAGACCTACCCCACCCGGCTGTCGCGCCGCACGGGGCTGCTCCGCCAGGAGACGGCCGTGGGCGCGGGCGCCCAGCTCCTCCTGCTGGCCCTGGTCTCCACGGTGACCGGACTGGGCCCGGCCGGCTGGCTGGCGGGCCTGGTGTTCACGGCGGGCACCTGGGCCGTGCTCACCCGCGCGCTCTCCCGCACCTGGCCGGGACCCTTCGGCCCGGCCAACGGCGTCACGCTCACCCGGGCCACGCTCGTCGGCGCCGTGACCGCGCTGGTCGCGGACGCCTTCACGCACCGGGCCCCCGTCGCGCTCCTGGTCACGCTCACCACGGTGGCGCTGGTCCTGGACGCGGTCGACGGCCAGGTGGCCCGGCGCATCGGCTCCGTCTCCGCCCTCGGGGCGCGCTTCGACATGGAGGTCGACGCCTTCCTGATCCTGGTGCTCAGCGCGTACGTCGCCCTGTCGCTGGGACCGTGGGTGCTGCTCATCGGCGCGATGCGGTACGTCTTCGTCGCGGCGGCCCGGGTCCTCCCGTGGCTCAACGGCGCGCTCCCGCCGAGCATGGCCCGCAAGACGGTCGCCGCGCTCCAGGGCATCGCCCTTCTGGTGGCGACCGCCGGATTCCTTCCTCACCTGCCCGCGCTCGCCGTGGTCCTGGCGGCGCTGGCGCTGCTGACCTGGTCCTTCGCCCGCGACATCGTCTGGCTGTGGCGGGCGGGACGCGACCGGCGTACCACTGCGGCCACCCCGCCCGCGGTGTCACCGCGCGCCCTGGTGGGCGCCGTACGGACCCCGCCTCCCGCCGCGGACAAGTAGCGCCGGGGAGGCGGGCGCGCGGGGTCCGTCGCGTTCACTCCTCGTAGTGCAGGGTTCCGTCCTCGTCCATGGTCGGGTGCATCTTGCACGGCCCGTCGACGTCCTGGTCCGACGGGCGGGGCGGCTCCGGTCCGTCCGGGCCGGTGCGCAGCAGGCGTTCGATGCGGCAGATACGGAACACCAGGCCGTCCACGCGCGCCTCGTCGGCGCGGCCGGCGGCCCTGAACCTCTCGGCGGCCCGGGTGTACGCGGCCTTCTGCCCGTCGTCGAACCGGTGGACGAGCGGCCAGGTCTCGGACATCCCGTGGTACAGCAGCCGCCGCGCGTCGTGCGGGGTGGGCATGAGGGCGCCCCGGGGCCGCCACCCCTTCTCGTCCTGTTCGGTCACACCGAAGCCGACCGGCAGCATCACGATGTCGGGATGCGTGGTGACCGCCCGCTCCGAGTCCCCGCGTACGTCGTCGGGGAAGCGCGCGCCGGAGTAGGCGAACTCCCGCAGCCCCAGCCGCAGGGCGGCCGCCGAAGGGCCGGTGTCGCCGTGCTCCGGGTCCAGGACGAAGCCGGGGTCCGGCGACGAGGTGGTGTCCGCGCCGCCCCAGGACAGCCCGGCCGGCTCCCGGTCGCTCGGCCGGGGCGGCTCCAGACCGTCGTCCCCGCTCCGGGCGAACTCGTCCCCCCGTACGACCCGGTAGCGCACCCCGAGGACCTCCAGCTCGTTGACCGGCTCACGTTCGAGGACCGCGACCGCGGCCAGCAGCTCGCGGCGCACCGCGCGGTCGTCGGTGTCGTCCTTGGCCTTGAACCAGAGACGCGAGTGGAGCGCGTCCCGGGCCTGCTGGGGTGTTCCGTCGGTCGTCTGCTGGATCAGCCGCCAGTGCCCGTCGGTCCTGGGATCCCGCGCGGCCACACCGAAGACCGGCCCACGCAGCGCGAGGTACGGATAGCGGAGGGACGCGTCGACGGCGTCGGCCTCGGCCACCCACGCGGCGGGATCGTCACGCTCCACCAGTCCCGCGTGGAGCCGGTCCAACTGTCGCTTCCAGTCATCAGCCATGCGCACATTGTTGTGGGTTCGGCGGGCAGATCTGACCCGATCCCTTCAAATCCCCCGAACCGTGTGCGGGACGTGTGGAGCGCGGGGAACAGAAAATCGGGCCGTGACCTTGAGTCACAGCCCGATCCCTCGATGCCTGTATGAGTGTCCGAGGGGGGACTTGAACCCCCACGCCCGATAAAGGGCACTAGCACCTCAAGCTAGCGCGTCTGCCATTCCGCCACCCGGACAAGGTGTCTGCCGGGAGGCCCTGGGCCGTTCCGACGTGGAAAACCATAGCAAACATTCGACGGTGCCCGATCACGCCCCGATCCGTGTGACGGGCGTGTGACGGGTGGGGTCCGCCCTTGGGTGAGGGGGTCCGGCGCGGGAGGATGGGGAGGACCACCAGCGAGGACCACCAGCAACGACCGTGGGAGTGAGCAGCGTGAGCGAGCCGAACGCGGGCAGGACCGTATCGGGCGAGGACGAGGTCGTCGACCTCTGCCGGGATCTGATCCGGATCGACACCAGCAACTACGGGGACCACTCGGGCCCCGGGGAGCGGGCCGCCGCGGAGTACGTCGCGGAGAAGCTCGCCGAGGTGGGGCTCGAACCGAAGATCTTCGAGTCGCACCAGGGCCGCGCCTCCACCGTGGCCAGGATCGAGGGGGAGGACCCGTCACGGCCCGCCCTGCTCATCCACGGCCACACCGACGTCGTGCCGGCCAACGCCGAGGACTGGACGTACGACCCGTTCGGAGGCGAGATCGCGGACGGCTGCGTGTGGGGCCGGGGCGCGGTCGACATGAAGGACATGGACGCGATGACCCTCGCGGTCGTACGCGACCGGATGCGCAGCGGCCGTAAGCCCCCGCGCGACATCGTGCTGGCCTTCCTCGCCGACGAGGAGGCGGGCGGCACGTACGGCGCGCGCTACCTCGTCGACCACCACCCCGGCCTCTTCGAGGGCGTCACGGAAGCGATCAGCGAGGTCGGCGGCTTCTCCTTCACCGTCAACGAGAACCTGCGTCTCTACCTCGTCGAGACGGCCCAGAAGGGCATGCACTGGATGCGGCTGACCGTGGACGGCACCGCCGGCCACGGCTCGATGACCAACAACGACAACGCGATCACCGAGCTGTGCGAGGCCGTGGGCCGGCTCGGCAACCACCAGTGGCCGGTACGCGTGACCAAGACCGTACGGTCCTTCCTGGACGAGCTGTCCGACGCGCTCGGTACCCCGCTCGACCCGGAGGACATGGAGGCGACGCTCGCCAAGCTCGGCGGCATCGCGAAGATGATCGGCGCCACCCTGCGCAACTCCGCGGCCCCCACCATGCTCGGCGCCGGCTACAAGGTGAACGTCATTCCCGGCCAGGCGACCGCCCATGTCGACGGCCGCTTCCTGCCCGGGTACGAGGAGGAGTTCCTCACGGACCTCGACCGGATCCTCGGCCCGCGCGTGCGGCGCGAGGACGTGCACGGCGACAAGGCGCTGGAGACCAGCTTCGACGGGAACCTGGTGGACGCCATGCAGAGCGCGCTCTCGGCGGAGGACCCGATCGCGCGGGCCGTTCCGTACATGCTCTCCGGTGGCACCGACGCCAAGTCCTTCGACGACCTCGGGATCCGCGGCTTCGGCTTCGCGCCGCTCAAGCTGCCGCCGGAGCTGGACTTCGCCGGAATGTTCCACGGGGTGGACGAGCGGGTACCGGTGGATGGTCTGAAGTTCGGTGTGCGGGTCCTCGACCGCTTCATCGACCAGAGCTGACTGGCCGAACGGAAAATCGTCCACGTGTGCGTCGTTGACTGAGAAGAGTGAATGCACTCATAGGCTCGTAGCCTCATTACTTCCCCTTCGTTACAGGTGTGCGGTCCGCGGCTGGGACCGCGTTTGCCAACAAGGAGGAATAATGATCAAGAAGGTCGTCGCTGCTGCGGCAGTCACTGGTGGTCTGGTGCTCGCGGGTGCGGGCATGGCCGTTGCCGACGCGGGCGCCCAGGGTGCCGCCATCGGTTCCCCCGGTGTGCTCTCGGGCAACGTGGTGCAGGTTCCGATCCACCTTCCGGTGAACGTGTGCGGTAACACGGTCGACGTGATCGGGCTGCTGAACCCCGCCTTCGGCAACACCTGCGTCAACAAGTGACGTCGTATCTCTCACCCGTGAGGGTCTGAGCCCGAGCGGCCCCGGAGCGCGTGCCATGCGCTCCGGGGCCGCTGGGCATCCTGCCCCGGCACCGATGCCCAGGGCAGTCCCGCAAGGTAGAAGGCAGGGATGGAAGCTATGAGACAGGTCACGCGCAAGGGCCTGATCACCGTGGCGGCGGCGAGCGGAGTGCTCGCGCTCGGCGGTGGGTACGCGCAGGCGGACGCGGGAGCGGACGGCGCCGCCGTCGGCTCCCCTGGCGTGCTGTCGGGGAACAACGTGCAGGTTCCGGTGCATGTGCCGGTCAACGTGTGCGGCAACACCGTGGATGTCGTCGGGGTGCTCAATCCGGCCTTCGGCAACAAGTGCGGCAACTTCTCGGGCAAGCCGTCCGGCGGCCACGGCAGTGGCCACGGCGGCGGGCACGGGAACGACAACGGCGGTTACGGCGGGGGCTCGCACGCGGGCGGGGGCTCGCACACCGGGGGCTCGCACCCCGGAGCCACCCACACCCAACCGTCCGGCGGCTCCCACGCGGGAGGCGGCGCGATCGACTCTCCCGGAGTCGGTTCCGGCAACTCCGTCGAGGTACCGATCGACGTCCCCGTGAACGTGTGCGGGAACAGCGTCGACCTCGTCGGGCTGCTCAACCCGGCCTTCGGCAACACCTGCGGCAACGGCTCGGTTCCCAGCCGTCCCGGCCCGGAGCGCCCGGAGGAGCCGGTCACGCCGACCACCCCGGCCAAGCCGACCGAGCCGGGCAAGCCGGGTGAGCCGGGTGGGCCGGGCGGTCCCACCGAGGAACGTGCCATCCCCCCGGCCCCGAGCACCCCTGAGACGCAGCCGGTCTCCCGGACCGTCGAGCAGACCGAGGGCACCGACGTCCTCGCCTCGACCGGGGCCGGCGGGCTCGGGATCGCGATTCCGGCGGGCGCCGGACTGCTCCTCGCGGGCACGATCCTCTACCGCCGCGCCCGGTCCGCCGCGTAGCCACGCGGCCGGCCCGTAACCGCCCCGTACCGACGCACGCGTACGGGCGGGACCGGGCCAAGGGCATGCCAGGGCGGGCCTCGCAGCAGCGGGGCCCGCTCCGTCACGTTCACCAGGTGGCGCGTACCTGACGGATGATGCGCCGGCGCAGCCGCACCCTGCGGCTGCCGTCCCGGTGCAGGCTCAGGCGGTCCAGTTCCCAGTGCCCGTACTCGGCGTGATCGGTGAGCAGACGGGCCGCATCCTTGCGGGAGACCCCGCGCGGCACGTACACGTCGACAAATTCGTATTCCGGCATCGCATCTATTGTGCGGGCAGAGCCCCGGTACGGATAGCGTCTGCACTATGTCTGATGCTGCGCAGCCCACCGCTGCCGAGGTACGCGCCGCCGCCGAGGCGGTGAAGGTAGCCCTGGACCGCCACCTCGCGGCGGTCGAACATCGCACGGGTGAGGACGACCCGGCCGTCTCCGAAGCGTTCAACGCCCTCGCCGTCGCGGCCGAGGTCTACGACGAGCGGCTCTACAACCGGTACGACGAGGTCACGCCCTTCGAGATCCCGGACCCGGACGATTCCCTGCCCCCGTACAACGGCCCCGAGGAACCGAACGCCCTCAGCGTGCTGATCCGGCGCGACTACGCGGTGGTGGAGCCGCAGCGGCTGCTCGCCCAGGCACAGCGCATCGCCGACATCGAGGGCGACACCGACACCGGAGGGGTGGTGGGCGGCAGTGTGCACGCGGCCCTCGGTGTGCTCTTCGGTGAGTACGAACCGGACGAGATCGCCTCCCGGCACAAGGAGTTCGGCCTGGAGGAGGGCGACTCCACCCTGTGGGTCTCGGCCGCGGACGACCTCCCGGAACCGGGGGAGTGGCTCTCCGCCCCCTTCGACCAGGCCGACCCCCAGCAGGTGGTCTGCCGCTTCGACGTCAGCGCGGTCTTCGACGAGGACGACCTGGACGCGGACCTGGACGACCTGGAGGAACAGGACGCCTGACCGGTCGCTCCCGCCGCTGCCGCTCACTGCGGCGGCGGGAGCGGCGGGTGTCAGCTCGGCTGTGCCGCCGGGGCCAGCAGTGCTTCCAGCTGGCCCCGCAGCCGGGTGGTGCGGTCCTGGGACGGGATGTCCGACACCGCCTTCGGCAGGGCCTGGTCGACGCCGTGGACCACGGAGAGGTGATGGTCCCCGCGGCTGAAGGCCGTGTAGACCCAGGGGCGGCTCAGGCCCTGCGCGGCGTCACCGGGGAGGACCACGACCGCCGCGGGCCAGCGCATCCCCGCCGCCTGGTGCGCGGTGAGCGCCCAGCCGTGGCGTACGGCGTGCTCCACCCGGTCCTTGGGTACGAGAACCGCCGCGCCCCCGCACTCCAGTCGAAGCCCCTCGGCGTCGGCGGAGACCACCGTGCCCTGGAGCGTCCTGCCGGGGGCGGGGACGTACGCGACCCGGTCCCCCGGGTCGAAGCCGCCGAAGCGGCCGGGGCCGGGGTTGAGCCGCTGCTTGAGCGCCGCGTTCAGCGCCCGGGTGCCGGCCGAGCCGCCGTGGCCCACCGTGATCACCTGTGTCTGCCCGGCCTCCGTACCGAAGGCGCGCGGGACGGATTCCGCGACGAGCTGGACCGTACGGTGCACCGCCTCGCCCGCGTCGCGCACGGGCACGATCACGACCTCCTTGCCCGGCGCCGCCACCTGGTTCAGCTCACCGACGCCGATCCCCGAGACCAACTCGCCGATCGGCCCGGGGTCGGGCGTACGGGAACTGATCCGCGGGCACACCCCGGCCGCCAGCAGATCGGCGAAGACCCGGCCCGCGCCCGCCGACCACAGCACCCCCGGATCGCCGCTGAGCACCAGCCGGCTGCCGTCTGCCAGCGACTCCACGAGCACCGCGGCCGTCTCCACATCGAGCTGCGGCGCGTCCAGGACCACCAGGAGATCGAGCGCGAACAGGCCGTCCGCGTCCCGCCCCGGGCCCTCCGTGCCGGCGAGCAGTCCGGCCACCGTGACCGCGTCCGCGTCGGCCGACGGCCGGTCGCGGCCGTTCTCGCTGTGGACCGCGACGACCGTGCGCACCCCGAGGGCGCGGGCCGCCACGGCCAGTGCGACCGGCTCGGCGCGCGCCGCCTCACCGCCCGAGTGGAGGACCAGTCCGTGCCCCGCCACCGCGCGGATCAGCTCGGCCGCCGAAGGCGACGGGGCGCCCGCCGCGGCCTCCTCCCAGGAGGCGTCCTGTCCGGTCTTCGCCAGCCGCGCGAGGCCGTCGGCGAGCGCGTCCTCCGCCAGCGCGTACCGGTCGAGCGCCAGCAGCACCGGGGCCGGCTCGGCGGCCGGCTCCCGGCCCTCCCCGGCGCCGTCGGCCTGACTCCCCGCCGGCTCCATGGCCTCCGAGGCGTCCACGGGCTCGTCAGCGTCCGGCTCGTCCGGCTCGTCCTCCCCGTCCTCGTCGTCCTCCGGGAACCGGAGCACCACGGACTCCTCCACCGCGTGCCGTACGGCACCGTCCGGGTCGGGCACGGAGTGACCGGCCAGCGCGCTCCGTACCGCCGACGCCTCCAGCGCGGTGTGCCCCTGGAGGGCGGCCCGCTCCAGCAGCCAGCTCACCAGCGCGGTGGCCCTGCGCTCGTCACCGGGGCCACAGGCGGTGCCCAGGAGAGCCCGCGCGAACCCGTCGGCCTGCTCGGGCCGCACTCCGGGCACGGCGAGCAACTGCCAGGGGTTCTCCCGCAGCAGCTCCGGGGCCTGCTCCCCGAGCGTGTCGGAGACCTCGCCCGCCAGCGTCTCGGGCGCGCCGCCCGCCCCGAGCACGGCCCGCACGGCGGACACGGTCTCGGGAGCCGCCGCGCGCGACCGCGCTGACCGCTGCTCCGCCGGCGGCCGGGGCTGCGGCTGTGCGGGCGCTCGGGGGCGGTCCGGGGCGGCCGCGGGCGCGGCCGTGCGGAGCAGGGCCGGATCGACCGGCTCGCCGCTCTCCATGGCCCGTACGGCCGCGAGCAGGTCGGCGGCCTGCCCGCTCAGCTTCGTCCCGGCGGCGATGGGTCCGGCCTTCTCCGCCTTGCGCTGCTCGATCCGCTCCCGCAGCTCGCGCTGCGCGGCCAGCTCGGCCTGCGCCTCCGAGACCGCGGCCGCGCCCTCTGCGGCGTCGGTCTTGGCGGCGTCGGTTTCGGCGTCGCTCTTGGCGTCGGTCTCGGCGCCGGTTTCGGCCGCGGCGTCGGCGGCGGCCCCCGTACCGGTCGTGGCCGCCTCGCCGTCGGTGTCCGTACCGCCCTCGGCGGCAGCGGCGTCGGCCATGGGTCCGGCCTCCTCGGCGGCGGGGTCGCGGTCCGTACTCACAGCGTGCTCCAGTCCTGGTCGGGATAGCGGTGCACGGGCGCCGACACGTCGTCGAGCGCCTGGCAGATCTCGTCAGGAAGACTAAGGCTCTCCACTGACAGAGCCGCCGTGAGCTGCTGCGCGTTGCGCGCGCCGATGATCGGCGCCACCACGCCCGGTCGGTCCCTGACCCATGCCAGGGCCACTTCCAGTGTCGTCGTCGCGAGCCCTTCCGCGGCCGTCGCGACCGCGTCCACGATCCGGCCCGCCGCCTCGTCGAGATAGGGCTCGACGAACGGTGCCATCTGCTCGGACGCGCCCCGTGAATCGCTCGGCGTGCCGTGCCGGTACTTGCCCGTGAGCACGCCGCGGCCGAGCGGTGACGACGGCAGCAGCCCCACCCCCAGATCGAGCGCCGCGGGCAGCACCTCGCGCTCCACCCCGCGCTGGAGCAGTGAGTACTCCATCTGGGTACTGGCCAGCCGGGTCCGTATCCCGGGCGAGGCGAGCTGCCAGGTGGCTGCCTTGGCGAGCTGCCAGCCGCAGAAGTTCGACACCCCCGCGTACCGCGCGCGGCCCGTGCTGACCGCGATGTCCAGCGCGTGCAGGGTCTCCTCCAACGGGGTGCCGCTGTCGAAGGCGTGGAGCTGCCAGAGGTCCACGTAATCCGTGCCGAGCCGCTCCAGCGACTCGTCCAGCGCGGCGAGCAGGTGTCCGCGCGACCCGTCGAAACGGCGGTACGGATCGGGCACGCTGCCGGCCTTCGTCGCGATGATCAGATCCCGGCGCGGGACCAGCCGCTCGACGAGCTGGCCCAGCAGATATTCGGCCTCCCCGCCGCCGTACACGTCCGCCGTGTCGACCAGCGTCCCGCCCGCCTCCCAGAAGACCTTCAACTGATCGGCGGCGTCATGCTCGTCGGTGTCCCGGCCCCAGGTCAGGGTGCCGAGCCCGATCCGGGACACGCGCAGGCCGGTACGGCCGAGATGCCTCTGCTCCATGCGGCTTGAGATTACTGGCCATGGCCCCACGCGGAGAGAGCCTGTGGACAACCGCCCCCCTGACGGATGCCCGTGTCGCGCGCTAGAGTCCCCGGCACAGGGACGTTACTCATCGGTAATCGCTGATCGGCCGTCGGCCGCGGAACACCGGCGTACGGCGACCGGCGACCGGTGATCGCAATCGGCAAAGGAGTGGTCATGCGGCTCGGCATCAACCTCGGGTACTGGGGCGCGGGGATGGACAGCGACAACCTCGCGGTCGCGCAGGAGGCCGACCGGCTCGGCTACGACGTCTGCTGGGCCGCCGAGGCGTACGGTTCCGACGCTCCGACCGTACTGAGCTGGGTCGCCGCGCAGACGGAGTCCATCGACGTCGGCTCCGCCATCCTCCAGATCCCCGCGCGGCAGCCCGCGATGACCGCCATGACGGCGGCCACCCTCGACTCGCTCTCCGGCGGCCGGTTCCGGCTCGGCCTCGGCGTCTCGGGACCACAGGTCTCCGAAGGCTGGTACGGCGTCACCTTCGACAAACCCCTCGCCCGCACCCGCGAGTACGTCGAGATCGTCCGCCGGGCCATGAGCCGCGAACGGCTGACGTACGAGGGCGAGCACTGGACGCTGCCGCTGCCCGGCGGTCCGGGCAAGCCCCTCAAGCTGACCGTGCACCCGGAGCGCGAGCACATCCCGCTCTACATCGCCGCGATCGGCCCCAGGAACCTGGAGCAGACCGGCGAGATCGCCGACGGCGCGCTGCTGATCTTCCCCTCCGCCGAGCATCTGGAGGAGACCGCGATCCGCCCGCTCCGGGCGGGCCGCGAGAAGGCGGGCCTCACCATGGACGGCTTCGACGTCTGCCCCACCGTGCCCATCGCGGTCGGTGACGACATCAACGCCCTGGCCGACACCTTCCGCCCGTACACCGCCCTCTACGTGGGCGGAATGGGCAGCCGCAAGCAGAACTTCTACAACCAGCTCGCCCGGCGCATGGGGTACGAGAAGGAGGCTGCCGCGATCCAGGACGCGTACCTCTCCGGTGACAAGGACGGCGCGTCGGCGGCCGTACCGCACGAGCTGATCGACTCGACCACACTGCTCGGCCCCGTCGAGCGGATCGCCGACCGGATGAGCGCCTACGCCGCCGCCGGTGTCACCACGCTGACCCTCTCGCCCGCCGGCTTCACCCTCGACGAGCGGATCACGGCGCTGCGCGTCGGCACCCAGGCCCTGGAGCGCGCCGGTCTCGTCTCGTAGCCGAACGGAGAGGCCGCTGGGCGGAGTCCGCGGCCGTGGCGGGGGCTCGGGGTCCTCCCCGCCACGGCCGTCTCCTACTACAACGCCGCCTCCCGCGCCCGGTTACGCGCCGGACGCTCCGTCACGCTCCTCCTTTCGGCTCAGCGCGGCGCCGCTGCTGTTGCCGCGCGCCGCGCACGCCCGTTGACTCGTTTGGGCGGACGCCTGCAAGGAGGTGGCAGTGATGCTCTCGGCCCGAAGCCTGTTCCAGGAGATCCTGGACGACGATCGTTCCTTCCGGCTGTTCTGTTCCATCGCGGCCAGCGGCGAGGCGCAGGGCGGCTGGGAGAACGGCCGGATCGCCGCCCTGGTGCCCGAGTCCCTGCGGTACCTCGCCCCGAAGATCACCCGCCACGGCGCCGACGAGGACAAGCACGGGCGGATCTTTCACGCCCTCCTGAAGAAGCGCGGGCTCGAACCGTCCGAGGTCCCGAGCGAGGCCGACTACACGATGCTGCTGGAGCGGCGCGGGATCGGACTCGCCCATACGAAGCTGCGCCGGGACGAGACGCTGACGGAGCACGACATCCTCGTGTACCTCGCCCACAGCCGGATCACCGAGCAGCGGGCCGCCGGCCAGATGGAGATGCTGGTCAGGTACTTCGGCGACCACTCCGAGGTCGGCAAGGCCCTCAGGATCATCCGCGCCGACGAGGAGAACCATCTCGCCTACTGCCACGAGGAATTGCTCTGGCTCGCCCGACGCGGCCACGGCCGCGCCATCCAGCGCGCCCTGCGGGAGTGCGCCCTGGCCGAGATCGAGGTCTACCGACAGGTGAGTCTCGCGGTGATGGACCGGATGGGCCGGCTACTCGGCTGGCCGGCGCCGAAGGCCCGTCTGCTCGCCGCCGGCATCCACGCCGTGTACGGGTACGAGCGCCTCGTCGGCTGGCGCCGGATGGTCGGCCTCACGATGCCGGAGCGCCGCGACCCGCTGGGCGGCCCCGCGACGCCCGCACCGGCCTTCTGAGCGGCCCTACGGGACCGTGAGCCTTCTGAGCCGGCTCTCGGGACCGTGAGCCGGCCCCGTCCCCGGCCCCGTCCGCGGTCAGGGGCGTGGGCGTCCCGCGTACGGTCAGAGCCAGCCGCGCCGCTTGAACTGCCGGTGCAGTCCGACGACCGCCACCGCCATGAGGGCGATCACCGCCGGGTACGCCCACACGTACCGCAGTTCAGGCATGTGCTTGAAGTTCATGCCGTAGATGCCCGCGACCATCGTCGGTACGGCGGCCATGGCCGCCCACGCCGAGATCTTCCGCATGTCGTCGTTCTGCCGTACGCCCATCTGCGCGAGGTGCGCGGACAGGATGTCGGTGAGCAGCCGGTCCAACCCGTCGACCTGCTCGTTCACATGCAGCAGATGGTCGTTGACGTCCCGGAAGAACGGCTGCGCGTGCTCGTGGACGAACGGCACGCCCGCGCCCGCCAGCCGCGCCACGGGGGCCGCCAGCGGCCCGGTGGCCCGGCGGAACTCCAGCACCTCCCGCTTGAAGTTGTAGATCCGCGCCGCCGTCGGCGCCGAGGAGCCCGAGTCCGGGGCGAAGACCTCCGCCTCCAGTTCCTCCAGGTCCAACTGGAGTTCGTCGGCGACCTCGACGTAATGGTCGACGATCGCGTCGCTCACCGCGTACAGCACGGCGGTGGGGCCGTGCTTGAGGACGTCGGGTTCGGCTTCGAGCCGTGCGCGTACCGCCGCCAGTGGGGCACCTTCGCCGTGCCGGACGGTCACCACGAAGGAATCGCCTATGAAGACCATCAGCTCACCGGTGGTGACGGTGTCGCCCTGCGGCTCGTACACCACCGGCTTGAGCACCACGAAGAGCGAGTCGTCGTAGACCTCCAGCTTGGGACGCTGATGCGCGTGGAGCGCGTCCTCCACCGCCAGGGGGTGCAGCCCGAACTCGCTGCTCACCATGGCGAACTCCTTCTCGGTGGCCTCGTGCAGCCCCAGCCAGAGGAACGCGTCCCCTTCGGCGCGCGCCTCGGCGAGGGCGTCGGAGAAGTCGGCGGGCCCGTCGGTGCGGCGTCCGCCGCGGTAGATGGCGCAGTCCACGATCACGGCGGGCATTCTTCCCTTTTCTGATGACGGCCGCATCCCCCCGCCGCTGTGAATAGGTGAGTCCGGTGTGCTGTCGTACCGAGCGCCTACCCTTGCGGGCATGGCCACGTTGATCCTCGTACGTCATGGACGGTCCACCGCCAACACCGCGGGGCTGCTCGCCGGGTGGACGCCCGGCATCGCCCTGGACGAGCGGGGCGCCGCACAGGCCGCCGCGCTGCCCGGGCGGCTCGGGGACGTCCCGCTCGCCGCCGTCGTCAGCAGCCCGCTGCAACGGTGCCGGGAGACCCTGCAGCCGCTGCTGGACGCCCGCCCCGGGCTGGAGGTGCGGACCGACGACCGGATCGGCGAGTGCCACTACGGCGACTGGTCCGGGCGCAAGCTGGCCGAGCTGGCCGACGAGCCCCTGATGAAGGTCGTGCAGCAGCACCCCTCCGCCGCCGTGTTCCCCGGTGGCGAGTCGATGGCCGCGATGCAGGCGCGCGCCGTCGAGTCGGTCCGCGAGTGGAACGCGCGGATCGACGAGGAGCACGGGGAGGACGCCGTCTTTCTGATGTGCTCGCACGGGGACATCATCAAGGCGCTCGTGGCGGACGCCCTCGGCATGCACCTCGACCTTTTTCAGCGGATCCATGTGGATCCGTGCTCACTGACCGCCGTCCGTTACACCCGGTTGCGCCCGTTTGTCCTGCGCCTCGGTGACACCGGTGATCTCGACGGGCTGGCGCCGCGCGCGAGTGCGAGCGGCGGCGAGGGCGTGGTGGGGGGCGGCGCGGGAGCACCGTGATCGCTCCGCGCAGTAGGGTGGACGGGCCGTCCGCGTGATCCGGACTGCCCTCCTGGGCCTCCGGTCCGCCCGATGCCCTTCCCCCTTGCCTTTTCCGACGATTTCCGAGGGAGACAGAACGTGTCCCGTCAGGTGTTCCTCTACGATCCACCGGACCGTTTCGTGGCCGGTACGGTCGGCCTGCCCGGACGTCGTACGTTCTTCCTCCAGGCCTCCGCCGCGGGGCGCGTGACCAGCGTCGCCCTGGAGAAGACGCAGGTGGCCGCGCTCGCCGAGCGGATCGACGAACTGCTGGACGAGGTGGTCCGCCGCACCGGCGGCAACGCCCCTGTACCGGTCATGGCGCCCTCCGAGATCGCCGACTCCGCCCCGCTCGACGCCCCCGTCGAGGAGGAGTTCCGCGTCGGCACGATGGCGCTGGCCTGGGACGGCGACGAACAGCGCATGATCGTCGAGGCCCAGGCGCTCGTCGAGCTGGACGCCGACACCGACGAGGACCTGGCCGAGGCCGAGGAGCGGCTGCTCCAGGACGAGGAGAACGGCCCCCCGATGCTCCGCGTCCGGCTCTCCGGCGCCCAGGCCAGGGCCTTCGCCAAGCGCGCCCTGGACGTGGTCAACGCGGGCCGCCCACCCTGTCCGCTGTGCAGCCTGCCGCTCGACCCGGAAGGACACGTATGCCCGCGCCAGAACGGATACCGGCGGGACGCGTGACCGCGCCCGCGGCCGGTCCGCCCGCGGCCGGTCCGGCCGCCACAGGTCCGGTCACCCCAGGTCCGACCGGAGACGGTCCGGAAGGACCGGGCCCGTCGGACAGGGACCTGGTCGCCCACGGGGAGCTGACCGTACGTGGCCGGATACGCGAGGCGTCCAACGCCGTGCTGTACTGCTCCGTCTCCTACGAGGGCCGTACGGCCCACTGCGTCTACAAGCCGGTCGCGGGCGAGCGGCCCCTGTGGGACTTCCCCGACGGGACGCTCGCACAGCGCGAGGTGGCGGCGTACGAGGTCTCCGAGGCGACCGGCTGGGGACTCGTCCCGCCGACGGTCCTGCGCGAAGGACCGTACGGCGAGGGCATGTGCCAGCTCTGGATCGAACCGCAGGAGGACGACGGGAGCGCCGACGGGACGCCGCCGCTGCTGGCCCTCGTCGAGGACGACGAGCCCGGCGACGGCTGGAAGGCCGTCGGGTCCGCCGAGGTGGGCGAGGGCAGGACCGCCCTGCTGGTGCACGCCGACGACGCACGGCTGCGGCGCCTCGCCGTGCTCGACGCGGTGATCAACAACGGCGACCGCAAGGGCGGCCATCTGCTGCCCGCCCCCGGCGGACGGCTCTACGCCATCGACCACGGCGTCACCTTCAACGTGGACGACAAGCTGCGCACCCTGCTCTGGGGCTGGGCCGGCGAACCGCTGACCGGTGAGGCGCTGGACGTGCTCGCCCGGCTGACGGAGGCCCTCGCGGACGGCGCGCCCCTCGCCACCCGGCTGGCCGAACTCATCACCCCGGCCGAGACCGACGCCGTACGGGCCAGAATCCGTGAGCTGCGCCACACGGGCCGTCACCCCGAGCCGTCGGGCCAGTGGCCCGCGATCCCCTGGCCGCCGGTGTGACACCGGGGCCGGCCCCCTGGAGCGGTCCGCGCCCGTCCCCGCGGAGCACGGCGGGACGGATCGCGCAAGAGCGCCCAACCGGCCAATGGCGGGTATCCGGTTCGTATCCGGAAGTTCCGTCCGGTTACGCTCATGACATGCATGCCTGGCCCGCTTCCGAGGTCCCCGCCCTGCCTGGCAAGGGCCGCGACCTCAGGATTCATGACACGTCGACCGATGGCCGAGTCACCCTTGAGCCCGGTCCCGTCGCCCGTATCTACGTCTGCGGCATCACGCCGTACGACGCGACCCACATGGGTCACGCGGCGACCTACAACGCGTTCGACCTTGTGCAGCGCGTGTGGCTCGACACGAAGCGGCAGGTCCACTACGTCCAGAACGTGACCGATGTCGACGATCCCCTGCTGGAGCGGGCGCAGCGCGACGGGGAGGACTGGGTCGGACTCGCGGAGCGCGAGACGGCGCTCTTCCGGGAGGACATGACCGCCCTGCGTATGCTGCCGCCCCAGCACTACATCGGCGCCGTCGAGGCGATACCGGGCATCGTGCCGCTGGTGGAACGGCTGCGCGACGCCGGCGCCGCGTACGAACTCGAAGGCGACGTCTACTTCTCCGTGGCGGCCGATCCGCACTTCGGTGAGGTCTCCCGGCTGGACACCGAGGCGATGCGGCTGCTTTCGGCCGAGCGCGGCGGCGACCCGGACCGGCCCGGCAAGAAGAACCCCCTCGACCCGATCCTCTGGCTGGCGGCCCGCCCCGGCGAGCCGAGCTGGGACGGCGGCTCTCTGGGCCGCGGCCGGCCCGGCTGGCACATCGAGTGCGTGGCCATCGCCCTCGACCATCTCGGCATGGGCTTCGACGTCCAGGGCGGCGGCAGCGACCTCGCCTTCCCGCATCACGAGATGGGCGCCTCGCACGCGCAGGCCCTCACCGGGGAGCACCCGTTCGCCCGGGCCTATGTGCACGCCGGCATGGTCGCCCTGGACGGCGAGAAGATGTCCAAGTCCAAGGGCAATCTGGTCTTCGTCTCGGCGCTGCGCCGCGACGGCGTGGACCCGGCGGCGATCCGGCTCGCGCTGCTCGCGCACCACTACCGCTCCGACTGGGAGTGGACGGACCAGGTCCTCCAGGACGCCGTGGACCGCCTCGCGCGCTGGCGGGCCGCGGTGTCGCGGCCCGACGGCCCCTCGGCCGAGGCGCTGGTCGAAGAGGTCCGAGAGGCACTGGCCGACGATCTGGACGCCCCGGCCGCGCTCGCGGCCGTCGACCGCTGGGCGGTGCTCCAGGAGACCACGGGCGGTACGGACGAGGGGGCGCCCGGCGTGGTGTCCCGTACGGTCGACGCCCTTCTGGGCGTCGCGCTCTGACACGTCGTACGGAACACTGAACGGCTGTACGGAGAGGAGGGGGGGGGCGGCCCCCCGGCCGCCCCCGGCACGAGACGCACGGCGCCCCACCCCAGCGCCTAAAACAAAAAAACACACACACGCAAACCCAACACACACCCGGAGAG
>NZ_JBHZEJ010000060.1:0-54038 GCF_042756365.1 Streptomyces sp. NPDC059092 | reverse complement strand
CACCGCGCGCCATGACCGGCCCGCGCGGAGCCCGGGGGCGTCTCGGGTCCGTGTCTGTGTCGCGGCCCGTCGCCCGCCCCGTACGGCGCGCTTTTCCGGTACCTCTATGCGGGCCCCTGCGGCCCCGTGGGGCGCCGCACGGGGCGGGGCCGGGGCCCACGGAGGCCCGCGTAGGGGCAGGGGGCTGGGGCAGGGACCCGACGCGCAGGCGGCAGAGGAGCGTGGGTGCTCATCCGGCGGCGGCGCGGAACTTCTCCCACTGAGCCTGGACGATCTCGTCCGGGACACCCCCGATGTCCTCGCTGTCCGTGGTCTCGGCACGGAAGGAGAGAGTGGAGACGCCAGCCCGTACGACAGTCAGATATTCATAGAGTTTCGCCTTCCCTTGTACGTCGAGGATCGTGAACCGGTACGCCACCGCCTCGTCCCCCAGGTCGGGCGCGTCGGCCGACTCCACGGACAGATACCTCGCCCGCACGAGACCCCGGTCCTCGGTGAACCCGTCGGCGCACGACAGCGCCGCCGCGCGGAGCGCCCCGAGCACACCGGCCGCACCACGGGCGGCATACGTGCGCAGCTGAACGGCGACGGCGACGCCGTACGTCTCGTCAGCGTCCACGAGCCCGCGGTTCACCTCGGCCACGGGGGCGTGCGGAGTGGCTCCCTTGGCAAGGCTGACCATCGGCTGGCAGCCCACGGGCTCGGCGGTGTAGCCCTCACCGAGCGGAGCGCCGAGGGCGTAGGCGGAGGCGGTGTACGCGCCGATCCGCTCGCCGTCGGTGAAGGACGCGGCGGTGAGCCGTGAAGTGGTCAGGGGCGCGGGGCCGGGTGCGGAGAACGCTGCTGCGGGCGCGGGCTCCGTGTGTGTGACGCGCGGTCCGCCCTTCTCATCCCTCGCGTCTCTCCGGCCGTCCCCGGCCCCCCGGATCGCGGCGCTCTTCGCGGCGCCGGGGTCACTGCCGCCGCCGCTGGCACCCGGTGCGTCGCTGCGCGCGCCGACAACGCCGCACGCCGCCGTGCACGTGGCGACGAGTAGTGCGCCAACCATCGCGGCCACAAAGCGCCGCTGCCGCCGCTCCTTCTTCTCGCCCCGTTGACCGGCCCCGAACATTCCCCACCCGTCCTGAGTTGATCGCGCCCCACGCTCCGCGCCGTACGTGGGTGGCGGCGTCCTGACGGCCGCATTGTGCGCCCTGGGACGCATGAGGTCACGGAGGGCCGGGAGCACGGCGTTGCGGGAACGGCGCCTCGTCCGACGCACAGCGCCGAGCCGGGGAAGCAAGGAATCGTCAACCACGCCTTCAACTCTGGCCTGTTGAGCCACTCTCATTGACACGCCTGCCGCCCGGGCCGATCCTGAGAGCGCTCTCAGACTTTCTGTTCCCCCCACTGGAATCCACCTCCTAAGGAGGAAGAGCGTGCCCGCGCTACCGAAGGTACTGACTTACCTGGCCGCGACCGTGGTCTTCGCGACGGCGTTCACAGCGGCCGGCCCCGCGCCCGCTGCCACGGCCGACGCAAGCACCGCGACCGCGCCGTCGGCCGAAGCCGCGGTCCCCGCGACCATCCCGCTCACCATCAAGAACAGTTCCGCGCGCGGCGATCAGGTCTACATCTACAACATCGGAACGCAGCTCTCGACGGGCCGGCAGGGCTGGGCCGACGCGAACGGTACGTTCCACCCCTGGCCTGCCGGGGGCAATCCGCCCACCCCGGCACCGGACGCGTCGATCGCCGGTCCCGCCAACGGACAGTCGATGACCATCCGGATGCCGCAGTTCTCCGGCCGGGTCTACTTCTCGTACGGCCGGAAACTTGTCTTCAAGCTGACCACCGGCGGCCTCGTACAGCCCGCCGTGCAGAACCCGTCCGACCCGAACCGTGACATCCTCTTCAACTGGACCGAGTACACACTCAACGGCAGCGGACTCTGGATCAACAGCACCCAGGTCGACATGTTCTCGGCCCCGTACGCCGTGGGCGTCAAACTCCCGAACGGTACGACGAAGGCCACCGGCCACCTCAAGGCGGGCGGCTACAACGGCTTCTACGCGTCTCTGCGGGACCAGCCCGGCGGCTGGGCCAATCTGATCCAGACGCGCTCCGACGGCACCGTTCTGCGCGCTCTCGCACCCGGCCACGGCGTCGGGACGGGCACACTTCCGGCGTCCGTCATGAACGACTACATCAACCGCGTGTGGAGCAAGTACGCCTCCTCCACCCTGACGGTGACTCCGTTCACGGACCAGCCGAACACCAAGTACTTCGGCCGCGTCTCCGGCAACGTCATGAACTTCACCAACACCTCGGGCGCGGTCGTCACCTCGTTCCAGAAGCCCGACGCGGACAGCGTCTTCGGCTGCTACAAGTTCCTGGACGCCCCGAACGACGCCGTACGCGGCCCGATCTCGCGCACCCTGTGCGCGGGCTACAACCGCTCCACTCTCCTGACGAACCCCAACCAGCCCGACACCAGTGCGTCCGGCTTCTACCAGGACGCGGTGACCAACCACTACGCCCGGAAGATTCACGCGCAGATGGCGGACGGCAAGGCGTACGCCTTCGCCTTCGACGACGTCGGCAACCACGAGTCGCTGGTGACCGACAGCAACCCGCAGGAGGCGTTCATCACCCTAGATCCGTTCAGCTAAGAGGCAGAAGACAGGACTCGGACTGTTCTCGGACTTCATGGCAAAGGGAACAGTCCGGGCCGCTCTCTCACGGAGCTGTGAAGGGCGGTCATGATTGGGCCCGGCGTCCGGCGTGCTGGAACGCGCCGAACGCCTCGGGGAACGCCGGGAAGGCATTCCGTAGGCGGCCCAGGTCGTCGTAGGTCACCCGAAGCCCAGGTCGCCCAGAAGGGCACCGGTGCCCGAGCCGGCGCAGCACACGGGTCAGCGGCGTCAGGCGGCGGCGGCACATCTGCGGGGACCGGGGGGTCCGGGCGCCAGGTCCGGGAATCCGCACGGCGCCCCGGTCCGGCGCGGCGTGCGGGGCGTACGGGGCGGCTTGAGGCGCGCGGCGTACGGGGGCGTCGCGGCCGTACGGAGCGAGACGAAACCGTACGGTGCGCCGTGGCACCGTACGGGCCGGACCACATGCGCACCGTACTGTGCGTCCACGGCGCGCCCGTCGGTTGGCCCGGCGCGCCCTGGTACTCGCCCCGCCCCTCCCTTTCTGGTGACGGCCCGCGTCGCCCCGTACGGTGCGCCTCAGCGGTTCACCGGATCGGGCGGTGTGCGTTCTCGCGTTGTGACGGGCCCGGTGTCGCGTCCGCGATCCAGGGGCCCTCGCCGCTCGGGTCGACGATGCCGTCCTCCAGCCAGGCGTACGTACCCGACAGGACGCCGTTCACGACCTTGTGGTCCAGATCGTCCGTGTTGGACCAGAGCCGCGTGAAAAGCGCCTCGACACGGATCCGGGCCTGCTCGCAGAAGACATCGGCCAGTTGGTATGCCTCGCGGCCGTGGTCGCCGCTCGTACGCAGCAGTTCGGCCCGTACACACGCGGCGCTCATAGCGAACAGCTCCGCACCGATGTCCACGATCCGGCCGAGAAAGCCCTGTTTGGTCTCCATGCGACCCTGCCAGCGCGACATGGCGTAGAAGGTGGAACGGGCGAGCTTACGGGCGGTGCGCTCGACGTACCGCAGATGAGACGAAAGGTCCGGGTGCCCGGCCGGGTGGAACGCCGCGTACGAACTGGGCAGTTGCCCCGGCCCGGTCACCAGCTTCGGCAGCCAACGGGCGTAGAACTTCCCCGCCTTCGCCCCCGCCCTGGCCTTGTCCTGGAGGGATTTATCGGGATCGATGATGTCACCGGCCACCGCGAGATGGGCGTCGACGGCCTCGCGGGCGATCAGCAGGTGCATGATCTCCGTGGAGCCCTCGAAGATCCGGTTGATGCGCAGGTCGCGGAGCATCTGCTCGGCCGGTACGGCGCGTTCACCGCGGGCCGCCAAGGAGTCCGCCGTCTCGAAGCCACGGCCGCCACGGATCTGGACCAGTTCGTCCGCCATCAGCCAGGCCATCTCGGAACCGTACAGTTTGGCGAGGGCGGCCTCGATCCTGATGTCGTTGCGGTCCTCGTCGGCCATCTGGGAAGAGAGGTCGACAACCGCCTCCAGCGCGAACGTGGTGGCGGCGATGAACGAGATCTTCGTCGCCACGGCCTCGTGACGGGCCACCGGCTTGCCCCACTGCTCGCGCGCGGCCGACCACTCGCGGGCGATCTTCAGACACCATTTTCCCGCGCCCACGCACATCGCGGGCAGGGAGAGACGGCCGGTGTTGAGCGTGGTGAGTGCGATCTTGAGACCCGCGCCCTCGGGGCCGATGCGGTTCGCGGCGGGGACGCGGACCTGGTGGAAGCGGGTGACGCCGTTCTCCAGGCCGCGCAGCCCCATGAAGGCGTTGCGGTTCTCGACCGTGATGCCAGGGGAGTCCGCCTCGACGACGAACGCGGTGATGCCGCCCTTCCGGCCCTCCTCCCGAGGGACCCGGGCCATCACCACGAGCAGATCGGCGACGACGCCGTTGGTCGTCCACAGCTTCACGCCGTCGAGTACATACGTGTCGCCGTCAGGGACGGCCGTCGTGGCCAGCCGGGCCGGGTCGGAACCCACGTCGGGCTCGGTGAGCAGGAACGCCGAGATGTCACTACGGGCCAGGCGCGGCAGGAAGAGGTCCTTCTGCTCCTGGGTGCCGAAGATCTTGAGTGGCTGCGGTACGCCGATCGACTGATGGGCCGAGAGCAGCGCCCCGACGGCGGGACTGGCGGTGCCGACGAGCGCCAGGGCCTTGTTGTAGTACACCTGGGTGAGACCGAGCCCGCCGTACTTGGTGTCGATCTTCATGCCGAGCGCGCCCAGTTCCTTGAGGCCGTTGATCACACCGTCGGGAATTTTTGCGTCGCGCTCGATCAGCGCGCCGTCGATGCGTGTCTCGCAGAACGCGCGCAGCTTCGCGAGAAACTCCTCACCGCGCCTGACGTCCTCGGGTGCCGGCATCGGGTGCGGATGGATGAGGTCGAGACGGAAGCGGCCGAGGAACATCTCCTTCGCGAAGCTGGGCTTGCGCCAGCCCTGTTCACGGGCGGCTTCGGCGACCTGCCGCGCTTCGCGTTCGGAGACCTTGGGCTTTCCCTGTGCTTCTTGTGGTTTCCGTGGTTCCTGGGGCGTGGACGCTGCTCAGGGTGCGGATGGGGCGGACATGAGGAACTCACCTCGCCGCGGAGTCGGGGCCAAGGACGATGCCTGGCGGTGTGGGCCGGTAAGCGGCAGTGCGGGACATGCCGACATACCGGTGATGGTGTCGATATACCGACTGTTGCTACTCGTCCGTATCTACCCGATTCCCACCGCACGCACCAGTCGTGGAATGGACCGCTTCGGCCCCGTACCCGCACCGTCTCCCCGCCCGCCCGGTACTGCCCATAGTCCAAACGGAGTCCGAACGGAGTCCGAACGTACGTACGGCAGCGGCCGGAGCCTGCTGCTGTAGGCTCCGGCCGCTGCCGTCAGTGGTGCGTACGCCCCGTACGGTGCCCCCGCACGCCTGGTGCGGGGGCACCGTACGGGGGGCGTACAGGGGCGCCCCGCGCGGGCCTACAGGTCCAGGCCCGTGAACACGAGGACGCGCTCGTACGTGTAGTCGTCCATCGCGTACCGCACCCCCTCGCGGCCCACTCCGGACTGCTTGGCGCCCCCGTACGGCATCTGGTCGGCGCGGTACGAGGGAACGTCCCCGACGACCACGCCGCCGACCTCCAAGGCGCGGTGGGCGCGGAACGCGGCCTTCAGGTCATGGGTGAAGACGCCGGCCTGAAGGCCGTACTTGGAGTCGTTCACCCGCTCGAACGCCTCCCTCTCACTCTCGACGCGGCGGAGGGTGAGAACGGGGCCGAAGACCTCCTCGCAGGCGAGGGTGGTGTCCTCGGGGACGTCGGTGAGGACGGTGGGCGCGTAGCTCGCCCTGTCGCGCTTGCCGCCCGTGAGGAGCTGCGCGCCGGCCCGTACGGCCTCGTCGACCCACGACTCGACGCGCTTGGCGGCATCCTCGCTCACGAGGGGCCCCACATCGGTGGCCTCGTCCTCGGGGTCACCGGTGACCTGAGCCTCGACGGCAGCGACGATGCGGGGCACGAGGCGCTCGTACACCGTCGCGTCCGCGATCACGCGCTGCACAGAGATGCAGGACTGGCCGCCCTGGTAGTTCGAGAATGTGGCGATCCGCGCCGCGGCCCAGTCGAGGTCCTTGTCGCTCGCGTAGTCCGCGAGGACGACGGCCGCGCCGTTGCCACCGAGTTCGAGGGTGCAGTGCTTGCGCGGGACAGAGTCCATGATCGCGTAGCCGACCTTGTCGGAACCGGTGAAGGAGATCACCGGCAGCCGCTCGTCCTGCACGAGGGCAGGCATCCGGTCGTTGGGCACGGGCAGTACGGACCACGCGCCCGAGGGGAGGTCGGTCTCCGCGAGCAGTTCGCCGATGAGGAGTCCGGAGAGCGGCGTCGCCGGGGCGGGCTTGAGGACGATCGGGGCGCCCGCGGCGATGGCCGGGGCGATCTTGTGGGCACAGAGGTTGAGCGGGAAGTTGAACGGCGCGATACCGAGAACGACGCCGCGGGGGAAGCGACGGGTCAGGGCGAGGCGGCCGGTACCGCCCGCGTCGGTGTCGAGCCGCTGCGCGTCACCGGCATTGAAACGGCGGGCCTCCTCGGCGGCGAACCGAAAGACGGAAACGGCGCGGCCGACCTCGCCGCGAGCCCACTTCAGGGGCTTGCCGTTCTCGGCGGAGATCAGCCGGGCGATCTCCTCGGTGCGCTCGACGAGGCGGCGCGATACGTGGTCAAGGGCGGCGGCCCGTACATGTGCGGGCGTCGCGGCGAACTCGTCGACCACCGCGTACGCGGCGGCGACGGCTTCCTCGACCTGCGAGTCGGTCGGCAGGGCGACAGTTCCGACGAGTCGGCCGTCCCAGGGGGAGGTGACATCGAGGGTGTCCTCCCCGGTGGCCTGACGGCCGGCGAGCCAGAAAGCGTGGGTGGAAGTCATTGCGAGTCCGGGCCCTTCCGAGGAGACGGCGTACGCATCCCACGGTAGGGCTGCGGAGGCGTGAGGCGGATTGTCCGTAGTGGAGTGGTGCGATCGAGGTTGTGCTACGCAATGTCATACGTAAGGTTGAGCGGGAACGGGCCGGGCCGGAGCGAGGCCGAATGATGACGGGGCGGAACCGGTCCGTCCGTGTGGCAACACGGGCGGCACGGCTACAGGGAGCCGATTCCGCAGCGCACGGGGCGCGAGGGCGCAACCTATAGGGGCGCGGAAGCGGGGGCGGCGGTCCGCCGCGCGCGCCGTACGGCGCGCGCGGCTTCCA
Source organism: Streptomyces sp. NPDC059092 (assembly GCF_042756365.1). Classification (NCBI taxonomy): domain Bacteria; kingdom Bacillati; phylum Actinomycetota; class Actinomycetes; order Kitasatosporales; family Streptomycetaceae; genus Streptomyces; species Streptomyces sp. NPDC059092. The sequence goes on along the minus strand of NZ_JBHZEJ010000060.1, from coordinate 46,665 downwards.
ATGACCAACTTACGGACAAGTGAGCCCTGGATGCGCCCACCTCTCCCCGCGCCCGTTGGTCCAGTCGCTGGTCCGGCGCCCCGTCCGCCCCGGCGCTGCGCACGCCCCGTACGCCGCCGCCTCGCTCCCCGCCGGCAGGCGCGTGGTGATCCCAACCAGGCGTGTGGCTAATCCCGCTGTTCCCGAGCCTCAGAGGCCTCCGGAGCCGAAGGGGCGGGCATCGTCGGCGACGCCGTCGTCTTCAGCGCCAGCCACAGCTCCATCCGCACGTCCGGGTCGTCCAGTGAACGGCCGAGGATCTCCTCCACCCTGCGCATGCGGTAACGGAGCGTATGACGGTGCACGCCCAGGTCGGCCGCCGCGGCGTCCCACTGACCGTGGCGGGACAACCATGCCCGCAGCGACGCCACCAGATCACCGCGCCCCTTAGCGTCGTGGTCACGCAACGCCCGCAGCATCCCCTCCGCGAAGGCCCGCACCGCGTCGTCCGCCAGGAGAGGCAGGATCGATCCCGCAGCCAGTTCCTCGTGCTCGACGAGCGCCATGCCGCGCCGCCGGGCCACCGACAGCGCCTGCTCGGCCTGTTTGTAGGCGCCGGCCGTCGCGATCGGCCCCGTAGGCGCGGAGAGGCCGATGACGACGCCTGTCTCCTCGGCTTCCAGCAGCGCGTATCCCGTCATGGAGGCAGCCACCGCGCCGCCGTCGGAGGCCACCGCAGCGAGGCGGTGTTCACCGTCCGGGACCACGAGTACCGCCTCGCCCGCTCGTGAGGCCACCGCCTCGACGGCGTCCGTCAGCGCCTGGAGCGGATGGTCCGTCTCTTTGCCCTCCTGCGCGGCAGCGGCGCTTGCGGCGCCCGGGGTGGACTCCGCGATCAGTAGCCGGAACGGGGCGTCGAGCAGTCCTCCGTACAGGTCCCCCGCCACTGTCCGCGCGTGGTCCGGCTGGCCGGACAGCAGCATGCGCAGCACCGCGGCGCCCAGCCGCTGCTCGGCCGCCTGGAGGGCTCGTGAACGCTCCGTCGTCAGCGTCAGCAGCGCGACCGCGGAGTGCACCGCGTACCGCTCGGCGGTGCCCAGTGCCGCCCCCGTACCGACCGCGAGGGCGCCGCGGACACGTCTGCCCGTGCCGAGCGACTGAAGTTCGACGCGGTCCTCCGCACCCCCCGACCTGTCGCCCGCGTCCACCCCGCCGACCACCGCGCTCGCGGGCGCGGGGCGCTCGCCCAGCCGCTCGACCTCGACCGTCAGCCGGGCCGCCCTCCGTGCCGCCCATTCGGGCGCGGCGGCGACAACGGCGCCGGATGCGTCGTACAGCGCCGCCCAGCCGTCCACGTGCGCCGCGAGCCGCTCCAGCAGCGCTGCGGGACCTTGGGAGAGCGCCGCGCGCGTGAGCTCGCGCTGGACCTCGAACCCCGCGGTCACGGCGCGGTACTGGTCGGCCGCGAGCGCCGCCGAGACCGCCTTGCTGATGGCGAGGAACGGCGTACGCCGCGGTACGCCGAGCAGGGGCAGATCCGCCTCGCGTGCCGCTCCGACAAGCGCCTCGGGGATGTCCTCGTAGTTGACGCCGACGGCGAAGCCGAGCCCGGCGACCCCGGCGTCCGCCAGCCGCCGCACGTATCGCCGCATCGCCCCAGGGTCCGCGGCGTCCAGGGTCGTCGCCGTGATGAGGAGCAGTTCGCCGCCCTCCATGTACGGGACGGGGTCGGGCAGCTCGCTGGCGTGGACCCAGCGGACAGGCGTGCTCAGCCGGTCCTCCCCCGCGTGCACGGTGAGATGGAGCGCCGAATGCTGGACGAGCGAGGCGAGGGTGGGCGGCATGGTGGAACCGTAGGACCTTCGGCAGCGGAGGGGCAGGGCGACGGACACGGGCCGATCAGGTGGCGGAGCATGCATCGGCCCCAATGCGAGGCCACACAACATTTCGCCGTCTTGTAGTAACGGCATGGTCCGATTCTGCCAGCCTGTACGAAGTCGGGCGTCCTGACGACTATGGACCGCACCCGTCCAGCGCGCTCAGTTGCGCTCAGTTGCGCAGGTCGACCAGGAGAGGTGGCGCGTACTCGCCATTCACCGTCCGCAGCGAGAGGATCGCGTGGCCCGCCGGCACCGAGTGCGCCAGTTCGGAGGCCGACCAGCGCTCCCTTTCGACCTTCCGTACGGTCACGGCGTCCGTGGTCACAGCCTTGCCGGTGACCAGTTTGCGGAAGGCGTGGATGGCTCGGGTCAGTGGCTGGTCCGCGAAGACGGTGCGCTGCGTGACGTCGCGCGTCTCCACCCACTCGGTGCCCCACGCCTCCGCGAAGCGCTTACCGTCCCAGGTGGTGATACCGGAGAAGGCCATGCGGCAACCGACGGCCCCGAGCAGCGCGGTGTGCAGCGCCTCGGGCACGTCGTCGAGGGTGCGCAGCGTGAGCACGGCGCCCGCGTTCACCGACCGGAGGCGCTGCACGCCGCGCAGGGTTTCGGGGGTGAGGGTGCGCGTCGCGTCGTCCAGGACGAGACAGGCGAAGAGCGACCGGTCGGCCCGGGTCGCGGCGTTCGCCGTGAACTGGGCGAGGACGATCCTGGCCAGCATCCGTGACGCCTCGGCGTGCCCGCGTTCTGGCAGGTCGATGCGGACGCGCAGCGGGTGTTCCAGGGTGCACAGGGAGAACGGCCGGGTCCTGCCGTTGGTGTCGAAGAAGCCCGCGAAGGCGGGCCGGTCGAGCAGCGCGACCCGGTCGGCGAGCGCCCGTCCCGGGTCCCCGGGCACACCGGACTGCCGTTCGCGGGCGTCGAGCTCGCGCCGCATGGCGACGTGCCCCTCGGCGTCCAAGGCATCCCGCAGTACGGCGAGTGCGGCGGGCTCACCGTCGAGCAGCTCGCGCAGCTCCGGTACGGCGGGCAGCCGACCGTGCGCGGCGCGGAACGGCCCCAGGAGCTGCGCGAGGGCCGTGGACGCCCGCCGGCTGTCGGTATCCGCGAGATCGCCCACGAGGCCCTCAGCGAGGACGACAGCGGCCTCGTCGGGGTCATTGGCGCCGCCGTACAGATCGAGGTCGTACACCGAGTCCGGATCACCGAGCCGGACGACGACGTCGTAGGCACTGTCCGGCCCGAGTTGCGTGCCGGTGGCACAGACAGCGATGACGGCGGCCTGCCCGGCGAGCGCCTGGAGCGACAGCGACTCGACGACGGGGCGTACCAAGGCGTGCGTCTTTCCGGCGCCGGGGGGCCCGACGGCGAGCAGCGAGGTACCCAGCAGAACCGGGTCCAGCGCGAGCCCCGTCCCCCTGCGGGCGTACGGGTTGCGTTCACCGTCGTGGACGGTGCCGAGCCTGACCTGCCGTACGAGCAGATCGTGCCGGGCCGCGCGGACGGGCAGATCACGCTTGCCCGAAGGATGGACACAGGCGCCCGCACCGTCGCCCCGTACCGCCTCGCCGAAGGCCGTCAGGCGCGAGGGGTCGGCCCGTACGGAGTGCCAGGCGCGGCGGATCCGGGCGTAGTCGACGTCGTTCATCCGCCCGCTCCGTATCTCGGAGGTAAGGCGCGCAGCGATGTCGCTCTGCCCCGCGGTCCGCAGTTCGGGCCACTCGGTGAGATCGTCCTCTGGCTGCGGGGTCGGCGGGGCGGCCTCCTTTGGAGTCGCGCCGGGGCCGCGGCCGACGACGCGCCGAGCCAGTTCAGGCCAGCGGCCGAGGCGGCCGAAGAGGAAGAGCATTCCACCGATGAACAGCGCGTAGTAGACGTAAGACGCGACAACTGAGGCCATCGTGGCGCGCCAGGAATCAGGAGTGAACATGTAGAGCGGCCAGAGCCAGAAACCGCCCAGATAACCGTTCCACAACAGTGACCAGAGCAGCAGACCAGCCAGGAACGAGATCAGCGCCCCGCTCACGAGTTGCCGCAGGGGTGTCAGCTCCGGTTCCTCGGCAGGTCGCGCCCGGTGGCCGTACGTCCAGGTTCCCGGCGCGTCCGGGAGCCGTGGGACGCGCAGCCACTCCGCCAGGGTCGGGCCGGAGCGTGGCGCGTGCCCCGGCGCGGGGGGCGGGGCCGATTCGAGCGGTGCCGAGGGCGGCATGGGCGGCGGCGCCGCCGGGCGCGGCTCGGGGGCGCGTGTGCCCTGTGCGTCGTGTGTGCCGTCGCTGTCCATGTGAACTCCCGCCCCCTGTGCAGTCCGCCCTGTTGTACCCGCCCAATGTATTGCCACCGCCATGCGTTGAGCGGGTGGCCCACCGCCGCCGTCCCGCCCGCGCGGCGCCGTTGCCCCCCCCTCCGCGCCGTACGGGGCGCCGCCCCCGGCACGGAACCAGGTCGCTATGTCCGCCGCGGACAACGACACGCCCTCACCACTCCCGATCGGAGCATGCCCGCTTTCCTCTCTCGCCCCTAGCCTGCGGAGAAAGAACCGGAATACCCCCAGGAGCCCCTCATGACCGCCATTCCGCAGGAGCGCCGCGTCGTCACCGACATCCCCGGACCCAAGTCGCGGGAGCTGCAGACCCGCCGTACCGCCGCGGTCGCCGCAGGTGTGGGGTCCGTGCTGCCCGTCTTCGCCGCGCGCGCCGGCGGCGGCATCCTTGAGGACGTGGACGGCAACCGGCTGATCGACTTCGGTTCCGGTATCGCCGTGACTTCGGTCGGCGCCAGCGCCGAGGCGGTCGTACGCCGCGCCGTCGCCCAGCTCGCGGACTTCACCCACACCTGTTTCATGGTCACGCCGTACGAGGGGTACGTGGAGGTCTGCGAGCAGCTCGCCGAGCTGACGCCGGGCGACCACCCCAAGAAATCGGCCCTCTTCAACTCGGGAGCCGAGGCGGTGGAGAACGCCGTCAAGATCGCCCGTGCGCACACCAAGCGCCAGGCCGTCGTCGTGTTCGACCACGGTTATCACGGCCGCACGAATCTCACCATGGCACTGACCTCAAAGAACATGCCGTACAAGAACGGCTTCGGGCCGTTCGCGCCTGAGGTCTACCGCGTACCGGTCGCCTACGGCTACCGCTGGCCGACCGGTCCCGAGAACTGCGGAGCCGAGGCGTCCGCCCAGGCCATCGACCAGATCAGCAAGCAGATCGGCGCTGACAACGTCGCCGCGATCATCATCGAGCCCGTACTCGGCGAAGGCGGCTTCATCGAGCCGGCGAAGGGGTTCCTGCCCGCACTCGCTCGGTTCGCCCGGGAGAACGGCATCGTTTTCGTCGCGGACGAGATCCAGTCGGGCTTCTGCCGCACCGGCCAGTGGTTCGCGTGTGAGGACGAAGACGTCGTCCCGGACCTGATCACCACGGCGAAGGGGATCGCGGGCGGCCTTCCGCTTGCCGCCGTCACCGGCCGCGCCGAGATCATGGATGCCGCGCACGCGGGCGGCCTCGGCGGTACGTACGGCGGGAACCCGGTGGCCTGCGCCGCCGCGCTCGGCTCCATCGAGACGATGAAGGAGCTGGATCTCAACGCGAAGGCGCGCCTTATCGAGAGGGTCATGAAGGACCGTCTCTCCGCGCTGCGGGAGAAGTACGACGTGATCGGCGATGTCCGCGGGCGCGGCGCGATGATCGCGGTCGAGCTGGTGAAGGACCGCGACACCAAGGAGCCGGACCCGCAGTCGACTGCGGCGCTCGCCAAGGCGTGCCACGCGGAGGGGCTGCTGGTCCTCACCTGCGGCACGTACGGCAACGTCCTGCGTTTCCTGCCTCCCCTGGTGATCGGGGAGGAACTGCTGAACGAGGGCTTGGACATCATCGAGCGGGCGCTCGCCTCTCTCTGAGCCCTTTGAGCCGTCCGACAGGGAAGCGGCGCCCTCGACCGTCTCAGAGTCCCTTGTAGGGCCCTCTGCGCCCCGTACGCCGCGCCATGGTGCACCATGGCGCGGCCTAGGCGCCGTCGTAGCGCTCCCGCGGCGTGCTCGGGGCCATCACACCGGTGAGAGCCTGTGAAGAAGGTGTGGGAGGGCCATGGCGGGATAGGTTTCCGGCTGTTGGAGTTCCCTGTGCTGACGTACGGTTTTGCCAGATGAGAGAAACACCCCGCTCACAGGGAACTGCACAGGAACCTGTGGGCGATACCAATGCGAGGCATCCCCAGCGTCGCCTTGGTCGTGCCTTCGCGCACATCACTGGAGCTTCTGGCTCTGGATCTCCTCACCGATCGGATGGCCGCTCGCCCCAAACCCCCCGGGGCGCGCGGTACACCGGTCCTGACGGCCGCCCCGGAACAACCCCCCCTGTTCCCGGGCGGCCGCCTCTTTTCTCCCCTCGCGCTCTCACGGCGCTCGCCGTGTGCACGGTCCTCTTCGCCCTCATCACGTGGCAGACGGCCGTCGGCGGGCCGTTGCGTACCGTCGACGAACGGATCGGTCTCGCGCTCTCCGGCAAGGGGCCGGAACCATTGACGCAGTTCCTCTCCGACCTCGGCGGCATGCCGGTCGCCCTGCCCGTACTGGCTCTCGCGCTCGGCGTGGCGCTACGGCGCGGGCAGCGCGCACGGCCGCTGGGGGCCGGCGTCGCGATGGTCGGCGTTCCCGCCCTGGTCGTACCGCTCAAGATGTGGATCGACCGGCCGGGCCCGCTCACGGACGCGACCGGCTACTACCCGTCGGGGCACACGGCGACGGCGATGGTCGCGTACGGCGGCGCCGCGCTGCTCCTCGCCCCGTACGCCGGCCGGAACAGGACGCTGCCCGTCGCGGCGCTGCTCACCCTGGCAACGGGCGTGGGCCTCGTACTGCGCGGCTACCACTGGCCGCTGGACGTCCTCGGGAGCCTGGCGCTGTGCGGGATACTGCTCCTCCTTAAAGAGGCGGCGATCCGCGGATTCCGCTCGCGCCCACACGAGCGCGAAACACGATCAGGAGCGTGACGGCGAACGCGAGCGGGGCGCCTCTTCGCGTCGCGCCGGGCTCAGCGCCACGGCGGACCCTCCGGCCGATCGGCCAGCTGCCGGCCCGAGGTGGTGACCTCCGGCCGGAACCAAGCGCACCCGTCGCTACCCGGCGCCGCCCTCCCACGTGCCCCCTCCGCGTGCCATACCCGCAGCCGCCTCGTGCATCGCCAGCTCCAGCAGCGCCGCGTCCGTGAGGGTCCCAGCGCCGTCCGGCGGGATCAGCCAGCGCACCCCGCCGTTCGCCCGTCCCGGGTACGGGACGACGATCCAGGTGCCGCGGCCTGCGCCCCGCACCCCCGTACCGATCCAGCGCGCGACCGTGCCCGGCGGCACGAAGAAACCCATCCGGGCGTCGCCGAAGTCGGCGAGTACCGGACCGGGGCGGTCGACGAGCCGCGTCAGCACGTCGAGTGTCGGGTAGCCGAGGTCACCCGGCAGGATCAGTACGTCCCAGCGCCTGCCGGCCGGAAGCAGAGCCACTCCGTTCGGGCTGCGCTCCCATTCCCACCGGCAGGCGTCGGGATCCGGTGCCACCGATGCCAGCCATTCCACCGCGCTCTTTGCCCCCGAGCCAGTCATCTGCCCGGCCTCCCATCCGTGTTGTTGGACAGTCTGTCCACAAGGAGGAGGTCGGTGGGGCGGATCGATTACGCGGGTTCTGTGCACCATCTTCCGGTGATCTGACTCACAAGCTCTGATATTGGAGAGGGCGCGTCGGAACCCGTTCGCGGCGCTTACTACGCGCTGCGCACGGCGTAGTGCGGCGCGGCGCACCGTACCGTCGCCCCGTGCGACGCGCACAGCCCTCCGCCCTCAGCCCCGGCCGTGTCCCAGCGCTCGGCCCCAGCCTCCGTTTCAACTGTCGAAACCCAGCCCGAGTCGGTCCATCGTCCGCAGCCAGATGTTGCGCCGGCCGTCGCGGGCGTCCGCGCGCGCCAGCGACCACCGAGTAAGACCGATCCCGGCCCACGCGAAGGGTTCGGGCGGGAACGGCAGCGGCTTGTCCCGGACCATGGCCAGATCGGTGCGCTCCGTCAGCTCCCCCGCGAGGAGGTCGAGCAGCACGTCGCCGCCGAAGCGCGTCGCGCCGACCCCCAGGCCGGTGTAACCCGCCGCGTACGCCACCCGGCCGCCGTACGCCGTGCCGAAGAACGCCGAGAACCGTGAGCACGTGTCGATCGCCCCGCCCCACGCGTGGCTGAAGCGCACGCCCTCCAACTGCGGGAAGCAGCGGAAGAAGTGGGCGGCGAGTTTGAGGTAGGTCTCCGGGCGCCGCTCCATCTCGGAACCGAGCCGGCCACCGTACGGGTAGATCGCGTCGTAACCACCCCACAGGACACGGTGGTCGGTGGTGATCCTGAAGTAGTGGAACTGGTTGGCGCTGTCCCCCAGTCCCTGGCGGTTGCGCCAGCCGATCGCGCCCCGTTGCCGCGCCGTGAGGGGCTCCGTCATCAGGGCGTAGTCGTATACCGGGACGGTGTAGGGGCGCGCCCGCCTGACCAGTGACGGGAAGACATTGGTACCGAGCGCGACGCGCCGGGCAAAGACCCGTCCGTAGGGGGTACGGACGGCCATTCCTGCGCCGTACCGGGCCAGCGCCTGGCCGCGGGTGTTCTCGTAGATGCGTACGCCCAGTTCCGCGCAAGCCCGCTTGAGGCCCCAGGCGAGCCGCGCCGGGTCCAGCATGGCCACGCCGCGCCGGTCCCACAGCCCGCCAAGGAAGGTCGGCGAGTCGACCTCGGCGCGCACCGCGTCGCGGTCGAGGAGTTCGAGGCCCATGCCGCCGAGCCGTGTCCGCTCCTCGTACAGCTCACGGAGTCCGTCGAGCTGGTACGGCTCCGTGGCGATGTCGATCTCGCCGGTGCGCTCGAAGGCGCAGTCGATGCCGTACCGTGCGACGGCTGCTTCGATGGCGTCGAGGTTGCGCTCGCCCAGCTCTTCCAGCGTGCGCAGTTCGTCGGGCCAGCGGGCGAGCCCGTTGCCGAAGCCATGGGTGAGGGAGGCCGCGCAGAAGCCTCCGTTGCGGCCTGAGGCGGCCCAGCCCACCTCGTGGCCCTCTATCAGCACAACGTCGCGCTCCGGTGCCCGCTCCTTGGCCAGGAGGGCGGTCCACAGTCCGCTGTAGCCACCGCCCACGACGAGCAGGTCACAGTGCTCGTCGCCGGTGAGTGCGGCGCACGCGACCGGCCGGTCCGGGGAGTCCAGCCAGTACGGTACGGGGCGCGCGTCGGCGAGGGACGTCGCGGCGGCGTCGCGCACGGCGCCAGGGTTCACGGCCATGTGTCCGGCTCCTTACTCCTGCGAACAGCTCCGGATGCAGGCTCTTTCCGGATGCGGACTGCTGTCGAATCGGACCGCTGTGGACGCGGGCGGTCAATGAAGCCGTTCAGACGGTCGCAGCGGTCTTCTTCCGCCGGTTGCCGACCATCTGGCCGATGACCACCATCAGTACGGCGATGATGAACATCGCCGTCCCGATGACATTGATCTGTACAGGCGTGCCGCGCTGCGCGGAGCCCCATACGAACATCGGGAAGGTCACGGTCGATCCGGCGTTGAAGTTGGTGATGATGAAGTCGTCGAACGAGAGCGCGAAGGCGAGCAGCGCTCCCGCCACGATCCCGGGCGCGGCGATCGGCAGGGTGACCCGTACGAAGGTCTGCACCGGCCCCGCGTAGAGGTCGCGCGCCGCTTCTTCGAGGCGGGGGTCCATGGACATGACGCGCGCCTTGACAGCGGTCACGACGAAGCTGAGGCAGAACATGATGTGGGCGATCAGGACCGTCCAGAAGCCGAGTTGCGCGCCCATGTTGAGGAAGAGCGTCAGCAGGGACGCCGCCATCACGACCTCGGGCATCGCCATCGGCAGAAAGATCAGCGAGTTGATCGAGCCGCGCGCCCGGAAGCGGTAGCGGACCAGCGCGAAGGCGATCATGGTGCCGAGGACGGTCGCGCCGAGCGTCGCCCAAGCGGCGATCCGAAGCGAGAGCAACAGCGACCCGCACAGGTCGGCGACTCCGCACGGATCCTTCCAGGCGTCCAGGGAGAAGCGCTGCCACGCGTAGTTGAAGCGGCCGTTCGGCTTGTTGAAGGAAAAGACCATCACGACGACATTGGGCACGATCATGTAGCCGAGCGTCAGCACGCCGGCGATCACCACCACGTTGCGCCGTATCCAGCGTGTCATGGCGGTGAGGCCGCCCCGTGGCACGCCCCGTGTCGGGCTCACCGGCTCCACCGGCCTTGTAGGACTCTTCCGGCTCATCAGACGAGGTCCTCCGTCCCCGCTCGGCGGATGTAGACGGTGACCATCAGTAGGACGACCGCCATGAGGATGAAGGAGAGCGCGGCGGCCGTCGGGTAGTCGAGGACACGCAGGAACTGCGTCTGGATGACGCTGCCGACCATCTTGGTGTCGGTGGAGCCGAGCAGTTCGGCGTTGACGTAATCGCCGCTCGCGGGGATGAAGGTGAGCAGCGTGCCGGAGACGACGCCAGGCATGGAGAGCGGCAACGTCACCGTGCGGAAGGTCGTCAGCGGCCTGGCGTACAGATCGCCGGCGGCCTCGTGCAGCCGGCTGTCGATGCGCTCCAGCGACGTGTAGAGCGGCAGGATCATGAAGGGCAGGAAGTTGTACGTCAGACCGCAGACCACCGCCATGGGTGTCGCCAGGACTCGGTCGCCCTCGGTCCAGCCGAGCCAACTGGTCACGTCGAGGACGTGCAGGGCGTCCAGTACGCCGACAACCGCGCCCCCGTCCGCGAGGATCGTCTTCCAGGCGAGCGTCCGGATCAGGAAACTGGTGAAGAACGGCGCGATGACGAGGACCAGCAGCAGATTGCGCCGGCGGCCCGCCTTGAAGGCGATGAGATAGGCGAGGGGGTAGCCGAGCAGCAGGCACAGGAGCGTGGCGGTGCCCGCGTACAGCACGGAGCGTACGAACTGCGGGTAGTACTCCTGGAGCGCGTCCCAGTACGTCCGGAAGTGCCAGGTGACCTGGAAGCCCTTTTCCAGGGAGCCGGTCTGTACGGAGGTCGACGCCTGGTAGACCATCGGCAGCGCGAAGAAGACCAGCAGCCAGAGGATGCCGGGCAGGAGCAGCCAGTACGGGGCGAGGCGCCTGCGCGCGGAGGGCCTACGCACGGGAGGTCCGTACTCCGCGGCGGGCGGCGGGGTGGGCGCGGCGGGTGGGGCTTCCGTGGCCGTCATACTCCCTCCTCTCCTGCCTCGCCGACACGGGCGGGCGCCTGGGCTTCGGCCTGGGTCCGCGCCGTAGCGGAGCCGACGTCGCCGGTGGTGGACCCGAAGGGGCCGCCGGCGTCGCCCGTTGTGCCGGCCAGCGGAGACTGCGCGCCGTCCAGGCCGAAGGTGTGCGCCGGGTTCCAATGCAGGACGACCTCGGCGCCGGGGGCCAGCCGGCTGTCACGTTCGATGTTCTGCGCGTACACCTCCAGCTCGGTGCAGACGGCGCTCTTGATCACGTACTGCGTGGAGACGCCGATGAAGCGGGAGTCGGCGATCCGGCCGGGGATGCGGTTACCTCCGTCAGGGATCGAGCCGGCGTCGTCCGCGTGGGTCAGGGAGATCTTCTCAGGGCGCACGCCGACCAGCAGCCTGCCGCCCCGCGTCGTCGGGGCGGAACATCGGTCGCCAGGGAGCAGGAGCTTTGCGCCACCCGCCATGACCGTCACGTCGTCACCCCGCACGTCGGCTATCTCCGCCTCTATGAGGTTGGACGTACCGAGGAAGTTGGCGACGAAGGTGGTGCGCGGATTCTCGTAGAGCTCGGCGGGGCTGCCGAGTTGTTCGACGCTCCCCGCGTTCATCACCCCGACGGTGTCGGCCATCGTCATGGCCTCCTCCTGATCGTGGGTGACGTGGATAAAGGTGATGCCGACCTCGGTCTGTATGCGCTTCAGCTCCCACTGCATCTGGCGGCGCAGCTTGAGGTCGAGGGCGCCCAGCGGCTCGTCGAGGAGAAGGACCTGCGGATGGTTGATCAGCGCGCGAGCCACCGCGACGCGCTGTTGCTGGCCGCCTGAGAGTTGATGCGGCTTGCGCCTGGCGTGGTCGCCGAGCTGGACAAGACCGAGCATGTCACCGACCTGCTTGCGTACGGACCTGATGCCACGACGCCGCAGCCCGAAGGCGACGTTCTCGTAGATGTCGAGGTGCGGGAAGAGGGCGTAGCTCTGGAACACGGTGTTGACGGGGCGCTTGTACGGAGGGAGCCCCGTAACGTCCCTGTCGCCCAGGAAGACCGTGCCGGTGGTGGGGTCCTCCAGGCCGGCGATCATCCGCAGAGTGGTGGTCTTGCCGCAGCCCGAGGCGCCGAGAAGGGCGAAGAAGGAACCCTGCTCCACGGTGAGGTCGAGGGGCCGTACGGCGCGGAAGGAGCCGTACGCCTTGCTGATCCCGGTGAGGCGGACGTCGCCGCCGTCCCGGCTGGTGGATGCGGTCTCTGTCATGGGTCACGGTCCCGGAGAGGAGAGAGGTGGACGGACGGGGAGTACGGCGCGCCCCGGGATCCGACGGGGCGTAGGGAGCTACGTACAGAAGGCCGTACGAGGCAGGGCCTACAGGGCGCGAAGTACGGGCGCGGGTGCACCGGGGGTGTGGGGAGCGGTGCGGCGTACGGCGCGGCCGGTGGGCCCACTTGTCTACGCGCCGATGAGCTTGGCGAACTTCTGCTCGTACGCCGTCTCTTCCCCGGTGCTGAGGGAACGGAAGGCGTGCGAGGCAGCGGCCATCGCGGCGTTCGGGATGATCAGGGCGTTGCCGGCCATCGACTTGTCGATCCTGGCCAGTTCGGTGCGCACCCCGTCGACCGGGCAGACGTAGTTGATGTACGCGGCGAGCCGCGCGGCGATCGGCGGCCGGTAGTAGTGGTCGATGAGCTGCTCGGCGTTGGCCTTGCGCCGCGCCTTGACCGGGACCAGCAGGTTGTCGCTGGAGAGCATGTAGCCGGCCCGCGGGATGGCGAACTTGATGTCGGGATTGTCGTTCTGGAGCTGGACGATGTCCCCCGCCCAGGCGACGCACGCCGCGATGTCGCCCTTGTCGAGGTCCGCCGTGTAGTCGTTGCCGGTGAAGCGGCGTATCTGCTTCCTGTCGACGGCCTTCTGGATCCGGGCGAGGGCGGCGTCGAAGTCGTCGTCGGTGAAGGCCGCGGGGTCCTTGCCGAGATCCAGGAGGGTCATCCCGACGGTGTCGCGCATCTCGGAGAGGAAGGCCACCCGTCCCGTGAGCTTCGGATCGTCCAGGAGTTGGGAGACCGAGTCGACCGTACGCCCGCCGGTCGCCTTAACGTTGTAGGCGATGACGGCGGGGATCCCTGTCCAGGGGTACGAGTAGGCGCGGCCCGGATCCCAGTCGGGTGAGCGGAACGGCGCGGAGAGGTTCGCGAACGCGTGCGGGAGGTGGGACGGGTCGAGTTTCTGCGCCCAGCCGAGCCTGATGATGCGGGCGGCCAGCCAGTCCGTGACGCAGATGAGATCCCGCCCGGTGTCCTGGCCCGCGGCGAGCTGTGGCCGGATCTTGCCGAAGAACTCGACGTTGTCGTTGATGTCGGCGGTGTATTTGACCGTGATCCCGGTGCGCTTGGTGAACGCCTCCAGCGTCGGATAGTGCTTCTCGTCGTCGCTGACGTCCATGTACTCGGTCCAGTTGGAGAAGACGACGCGCTTCTCCTCGGCCGAGTGGTCAATGGAGGCGGGCACTTCCCCCTCCCGCTTCGCGGGCGGGATGCCGCAGCCGCCCAGTGCGGCGAGCCCGCCGAGTGAGAGGGCGCCGGCACCCGTGGCGCGCAGCATCGAGCGGCGGGTGAGGGCGCCCCTGCCGCTGGTCATGGTGCGGCGTATCGCGGCCCACTGCGCCGCGGACGGGTGGTCGGGTTCGTGCTGCTCCATCTGCTCCATGCACTCTGCCCTTCGGCTGGACGGCTGGACGGCTGGACGGGGTTCGGCGGCTTCAGGGGCTTGCGCGCGAATGGTTCCACGGTGCGACGGAGCCGACGGCCCCCATCGGCTCGCGGCGTACGGAGGAGGTGTGGCCGCCGCTGTACTCACCGGCCGACGCTGTGTCGAGGCGGCGTGCGGCGCCCACGAAGAAGGAGGTGTTGTCAACAGTCCCGGGAACGTCGAACTCGGTGGAGAGCTTGATCGGCTTGCCGCACTGCAGCGACTCGGCGTACGCGAAGTCGTCCGCCTGGGCAGCACGGACGTCCGCCAGCCGGTGCAGGGCGTCGGAGCGCTCACCGGGCGTGGTGGCCGCCCAGCCGGGGAAGGCCGCGTGCGCGGCGGCGACGGCGACGTCAACATCGGTGGGGCCTGCCAGTTCGTACGCGTGGACGTCCTCGCCGGTCGCGGGGTTCACGACAGCCGGCAGACGTCCCGAGGTGCCCGGTCGCGACCGCCCGCCGATGAACTGCGCGCCCTCCTCGAAACGGTCCCGCACCTGGAAGCGGTTGCCCATGACGCTCTCCGGTGTCCCGGCCGACAGTGCCGACCTTTGCTCGAACGGTTGCGAACTGTTGTCCCGGCTCGAATTGATTGCCGATCCTGACAGAACACTTCCATCTCAACAAGGGATTCCGTTGTTGCCTTTTGGTTACGCGACGGAATCAGTGGGCAAGGCGGCGAGCCAAAGCCGTAACGGTACGGAATCCCCGTGGGCACTGTCAGTGGTGACTGGCAGACTTCCGCACATGGGGATGGACACAGGGAGTTCTGTACGTACGCAAGCCGAGCTGGTCGAGCGGGCCCAGGGCGGCGCGGCGGTCAAGTATCTGCAATTCTGGGGGCACACACCACGGCGGGACGGCGCGCTCGGCACGAGCTGTCTGAGCCAGTGGTGGCCGGCCCGGTTCACCGTCGACGGGGTTGAGTACGCGACGGCCGAGCACTGGATGATGGCGGCCAAGGCCCGGCTATTCGGGGACGAGGAAGCCGAGCACGCGGCCCTGGGTGCCGCGAATCCGGCGCTCGCCAAGAAGGCGGGGCGGCTGGTCCGCGAGTTCGACGAAAGCGTCTGGGCGCGCGAGCGCCACAGAATCGTGGTGGCGGGCAGCATCCACAAATTCGGGCAGGACGCGGCACTGCGCGACTTTCTGCTGAGCACGGGCGACCGGGTTCTCGTCGAGGCGAGCCCGATGGACCGGATCTGGGGCATCGGGCTCGCCTCGGACGACGAGCGGGCGGCGGACCCCACACGGTGGCGCGGACTCAACCTGCTGGGCTTCGCACTCATGGAGGCGCGCGACCGGCTCCGGGCCGACCGGGAGTAACGGCCGGACCGGGCCCCCGGACCGCGGTAATCGCCGGACGGCTGCAGCCGACGGACCAGTTCCTAGCGGTTGGCCGCAGCGCCGACGACGAGCGAGGTGGCGAACGGATCCTCGGTGTTCGAGCTCAGCTCCTCCCCCTGCACGACCGCCCAGATCAGGAAGCCGAGGAACGCGGCGCTGATCAGAGTGCCGATCGCGCCGAGGATGATGCCCGCCAGCGCCATTCCCGCGTTGTTCGCCTCGCCCCGCTGGGCGCGTCCGCGGCCCACGAACCCGAAGATCAGCGCCAGAACGCCGAGGATGATGCCGATCCCCCAGAAGCAGAAGGTCACGACGGCGAGGATCCCGAGCACCAGCGCCGTGATCCCCATGCCGTTCGACGGCGCCTGTTGCCAGCCGGTCTGGCCGTATCCCGAGTACGGGGCGTTGGGGTAGCCCGGGTAACCGTAGCCCGCCCCTGCCCCCGCCCCGTACGAGGCGCCGGACTGCTGGGCGCCGGAATAGCCGTACTGTCCCGGGGTGGGCCGGGCAGGCCCACCGGGAGCGGTGGGCGGCGGCGGTACGGCGCCCCCACCGGCCCCTGGTCCCAGCCCCGCGCCGCCTCCGGCACTCGCGCCGGGCCCCTGCCCCGTCCCGCCGGCCGGCATTCCGGTGATCGTCGGCTGGTCGTGCACGGATCGGGCGGAAGGCTGCGGCGGCACCTGCGAGCCCTGGGGGGCGTGCGGCTGCGCGGACGACGGCTTGTCCAGCGGCACCTTGCGCTCCGGCGGCGCCCAGGGATCGCTCGGCTCGTAGCCGCCCGACGGCTGCTCGCTCTTGTCTGACATGGGCCTCCCCCACTCGTAATTCCGTCATGCTACGGCCTCGGCTCCGTGCGGAACCGGCCCGGCCTACGATGATCCGTGCCCCGGAAACCGTCCGGCAGACAGCCCACGCGCCGCCCCGCCGGCCGCGCTTCCAGAACCCGTGCCGCCGGCACCCGCCCCGTACCGTCCCCTTCCCCGGAGGATCACGATGACCGATCCGAGCGCCTTCATCGCCGGCCTGCCCAAGGCCGAGCTCCATGTCCACCACGTCGGCTCAGCGTCGCCGCGCATCGTCGCCGAACTGGCGTCCCGGCACCCGGACTCCAAGGTACCCACCGACCCCGGCGCGCTCGTCGACTTCTTCACCTTCACGGACTTCGCCCATTTCATCGACGTCTACCTCTCGGTCGTCGATCTGATCCGGACGCCGGAGGACGTGCGGCTGCTGACCTTCGAGGTCGCCCGCGACATGGCCCGGCAGAACATCCGCTACGCCGAGCTGACGGTCACGCCTTTCAGCTCGACCAACCGCGGCATCCCCGACCACGCCTTCATGGAGGCCATAGAGGACGCGCGGAAGGCCGCCGAAACCGAACTGGGCGTCGTACTGCGCTGGATCTTCGACATTCCGGGAGAGGCGGGGCTGAAGGCCGCCGAGGAGACCACTCGGCTCGCGGTGGACCTGCGCCCCGACGGGCTGGTCGGCTTCGGACTGGGCGGCCCCGAGATCGGCGTACCCCGGCCGCAGTTCAAGCCGTACTTCGACCGGGCGATCGCGGCGGGGCTGCGCTCCGTACCTCACGCCGGCGAAACGACGGGGCCGGAGACGGTCTGGGACGCACTGCGCGAACTGCGCGCAGAACGCATCGGCCACGGCACCAGCTCCGTCCAGGACCCGGAGCTGCTGGCGTATCTCGCCGAGCACCGCGTCCCGCTGGAGGTGTGCCCCACGTCCAACATCGCCACCCGCGCCGTCGCCGATCTCGACGAGCACCCCATCAAGGCGATGGTCTCAGCGGGGGTGCTCGTGACGGTCAACAGCGACGACCCCCCCATGTTCGGCACGGATCTGAACAAGGAGTACCGCGTCGCGGCGCGGCTGCTCGGCCTGGACGAGCGCGGTATCGCCGATCTCGCGAAGAATGGGGTCGAGGCGTCGTTCCTCGACACGGCCGGCAAGAAGCGGCTCGCCGAGGAGATCGACGCGTACACCGCGCAGTGGCTCGCGCGCTGACCGTGGCCGACGGCGACGGCCGCGGCCACGACGCCGGTACGGGGCGGACGGTCGTCGCCGTGGGCCACCGCGGCGACCCCTACCGCGTCCGGGAGAACACCCTTCCCTCGGTTCGTTCCGCGCGGCGACGGGGCGCAGACGCGGTCGAGATCGACGTACGACTCACCGGGGACGGGGTGCCTGTGCTGCTGCACGACGCCTCGCTGGCGCGGCTCTGGGGTTATGAGCGGCGGCTCGCCGAGGTGACGTACGACGAACTGCGTGAGCTGACGCGCGGCGAGGTGCCGACCCTGCGCGACGCGCTCCTCCCGCCCCCGGACGGGGAATACGGCGGCGACGGGGCTCCGGCACGGCGCCCGTACGGCACGGGGGGCCGGTTCATGATCGATCTGCCGGGCGCCACCGCGGCGTCGGTGCGCACGGTCGTCGGCACCGTCCGGGAGTGCGGCGCTGAGGAACGCGTGTACTACTGCGCCGGCCCGGACACAATGCTCGCTGTCCGCGCCGCCGACGCGCGCGCCGAGATCGCGATGACCTGGACGACGCCGGCGCCGCCACGCCCCGTGCTCCTCGCGGCGGTGCGGCCACGCTGGCTCAACTACCGCTTCGGGCTGGTCAGCCGGGAGCTGGCCGACCGCAACCACCGGGACGGGCTACTGGTCTCCGCCTGGACCGTGGACACCCGGCGCAACATGCGCAGACTGATCGAGCGCGGGGTCGATTCGATCACCACGAACCGGATCGACGTTCTGTCCGGCCTGCTCCGCACGGCGGTCGGCAAGCCGAGCTCCCACGGCGCGGCGGGCCCTGAGGTGTAGCCGCGACCGTCGCCCCGGGCGAGTTCGACGAGCCGCCCCGTACGGGGCGGGGCCGTCCAGCGCGCCCGGGCAGGAAGTCGAACCCGCCCGCCGGTGCCCCGTACGCCGCCTCGCTTCGCCTCGTACGCCGCGGTACTCCGCTGCACCGGCCCGCCCCGTATGGCGGCGTACGGGCGCCCCGTACGCCGCGCCGCGCTCGTAGCAGAGGCAGTCGGTCCCCCGCCGGCTGCCGGCCGACACCCGGCGGGGGCAGCCGTCAGCCGTCGAGCGACGTCATCACGTGCTTGATGCGCGTGTAGTCGTCGAAGCCGTACGCGGAGAGGTCCTTGCCGTACCCCGACTTCTTGAAGCCTCCGTGCGGCATCTCCGCGACCAGCGGAATGTGCGTGTTGATCCACACGCAGCCGAAGTCCAGGGCCTTCGACATCCGCATCGCCCGCGCGTGGTCCTTCGTCCACACGGACGAGGCGAGGGCGAACTCCACGCCGTTGGCGTACTCCAGGGCCTGGGCCTCGTCCGTGAAGGACTGCACGGTGATGACGGGGCCGAAGACCTCGTTCTGGATGATCTCGTCGTCCTGCTTGAGGCCGGAGACGACCGTCGGGGCATAGAAGTAGCCCTTCTCACCGACCCGGTGACCGCCTGCCTCGACCCGTGCATGGGCCGGCAGCCGCTCGATGAAGCCGGAGACCTGCTGGAGCTGCTGGGCGTTGTTGAGCGGCCCGTAGAGCACGCCCTCGTCGTCCGGCGCGCCCGTCTTCGTGTCGGCCGCCGCCTTGGCGAGTGCGGTCACGAAGTCGTCGTGGATCGACTCGTGGACGAGGACGCGTGTCGCCGCCGTACAGTCCTGCCCCGCGTTGAAGTACCCCGCCACTGCGATGTCCTCGACGGCCTTCGCCAGGTCGACGTCCTCGAAGACGACGACCGGGGCCTTGCCGCCCAGTTCCAGGTGGACCCGCTTGACGTCCTTGGCCGCCGACGCCGCGACCTGCATACCGGCCCGTACGGAGCCGGTGATGGAGGCCATCGCGGGCGTCGGGTGCTCGACCATGGCCCGGCCGCTGTCGCGGTCGCCGCAGATGACGTTGAAGACACCCTTGGGGACGATCGCGCCGATGATTTCGGCCATCAGCACCGTCGACGCGGGGGTGGTGTCCGACGGCTTGAGCACAACCGTGTTGCCCGCGGCGAGCGCCGGCGCGAACTTCCACACCGCCATCATCATCGGGTAGTTCCACGGCGCGACCTGCGCGCAGACACCGACCGGCTCCCGCCGGACGATCGAGGTGAAGCCGTCCATGTACTCTCCGGCCGACCGGCCTTCGAGCATCCGGGCGGCGCCCGCGAAGAAGCGGATCTGGTCCACCATCGGCGGGATCTCTTCGGTGCGGGTGAGTTCGATCGGCTTGCCCGTGTTCTCCGACTCGGCGGCGATCAGGTCCTCCGCGCGCTCCTCGAAGGCGTCCGCGATCTTCAGCAGCACCTTCTGACGCTCGGCCGGAGTGGTGTCCCGCCACGCCGGGAAGGCGGCCGCAGCGGCCTCCATGGCGGCGTCGACATCGGCCTTCCCCGAGAGTGGGGACGTGGCGTACGCGTCACCCGTGGTCGGGTCGACCACCTCGATGGTCCGCCCGTCAGCGGCGTCCCGGAACTCCCCGTTGATGTAGTTACGCAGCCGGCGCAGCTCGGTGGTCACTGCCACCCCTCCCTGTCAGGTGTCCGATGGGTGAGACACCCACCCTAATCGCTCGTCCGACGCTTTCAACAGGCCCGACCCCCCGCAACTTCGGATTCCGTGAGATGAGATCCCTCGAACAACGAATTTCATCGATGCAGGGTTGCTATACGGGCGAGTCCCGGTGCACAGTGAAGTGCGTGGCCAGCCGTAGCACAGACTCCAGAACGAACTCGAAGGCGCAGTCCGAGGCGGGCTCGAAGCCGGAGCCCACGCCTGCCTCCAGGGCGTACTCCAAGCACGACGTCAGGCACGACTCCAGGCCGGAGCCCCGGGCCGGGAACGGCTCCTCGCCGACGATCGACTCCGTATCGCTCGCGATCATCGAGCAGCTCCAGCAGGACGGACGCCGCCCGTACGCCGCGATCGGCAAGGCGGTCGGCCTCTCCGAGGCGGCCGTACGCCAGCGCGTCCAGAAGCTGCTCGATCAGGGCGTGATGCAGATCGTCGCCGTCACGGACCCGCTCACCGTCGGCTTCCGGCGGCAGGCGATGGTCGGCATCAATGTCGAGGGTGACATGGACACGGTCGCTGACGCGCTGTCGGAGATGGCGGAATGCGAGTACGTGGTGGTGACCGCGGGCTCCTTCGACCTGATGGTCGAGATCGTCTGCGAGGACGACGACCACCTGCTCGAAGTGATCAACAAGCGGATCCGCGCACTCCCCGGTGTGCGCTCCACCGAGAGCTTCGTCTATCTGAAGCTGAAGAAGCAGACCTACATGTGGGGAACCCGATAGCCGTGAGCAAGGACCTCTCCAAGACCGCGTACGACCACCTGTGGATGCACTTCACCCGCATGTCCTCGTACGAGAACGCCCCCGTGCCCACCATCGTGCGCGGCGAGGGCACCTACATCTACGACGCCCAGGGCAAGCGCTACCTGGACGGCCTCTCGGGGCTGTTCGTGGTCAATGCCGGCCACGGCCGCCACGAACTGGCGGAGGCCGCCTACAAGCAGGGTCAGGAACTGGGCTTCTTCCCGGTGTGGTCGTACGCCCATCCGAAGGCCGTCGAACTCGCGGAGCGGCTCGCGCACCACGCTCCCGGCGACCTCAACAAGGTCTTCTTCACGACGGGCGGCGGCGAGGCCGTGGAGACCGCATGGAAGCTCGCCAAGCAGTACTTCAAGTTGACGGGAAAGCCGACCAAGTACAAGGTCATCTCGCGCGCCGTCGCCTACCACGGGACGCCTCAGGGGGCGCTCTCCATCACCGGACTGCCCGCTCTGAAGGCACCGTTCGAGCCGCTGGTCCCAGGCGCGCGCAAGGTCCCGAACACGAACATCTACCGCGCCCCGCTGTACGGGGACGACCCGGAGGCGTTCGGCCGCTGGGCCGCCGACCAGATCGAGCAGGAGATCCTGTTCGAGGGGCCCGATACGGTCGCGGCGGTCTTCCTGGAGCCCGTACAGAACGCGGGTGGCTGCTTCCCTCCGCCCCCCGGCTACTTCCAGCGGGTCCGCGAGATCTGTGACCGGTACGACGTCCTGCTCGTCTCCGACGAGGTCATCTGCGCCTTCGGCCGGCTCGGCACGATGTTCGCGTGCGACAAGTTCGACTACATACCCGACATGATCACCTGCGCCAAGGGCATGACGTCGGGCTATTCCCCGATCGGCGCCTGCGTCGTCTCCGACCGGCTCGCCGAGCCGTTCTACCAGGGTGACAACACCTTCCTGCACGGCTATACGTTCGGTGGCCACCCGGTCTCCGCGGCGGTCGGTCTCGCCAACCTCGACATCTTCGAACGCGAGGGCCTCAACCAGCATGTGCTCGACAACGAGGGCGCGTTCTTCGCCACCCTGAAGAAACTGCACGACCTGCCCATCGTGGGCGACGTACGCGGCAACGGCTTCTTCTACGGCATCGAACTGGTGAAGGACAAGACCACCAAGGAAACGTTCACGGACGAGGAGACGGAGCGCGTCCTGTACGGCTTCCTCTCCAAGAAGCTGTACGACAGCGGCCTGTACTGCCGCGCCGACGACCGGGGCGACCCGGTGGTACAGCTCGCGCCTCCGCTGATCTCCGACCAGTCCACGTTCGACGAGATCGAGGGGATCCTCCGGGCCGTACTGACGGAAGCGTGGACGAAGCTCTGAGCGGACGCCACGCGGCCCACCGGAGCGGGGAGGCGTTGTGGCGCCCTGCCCGCCACGCTCGCTCCGTGCGGCACCCAACAAGCGTCTGCGTGCCGCCTTTCGGGTGAGAAGGGCGGCGCGCGGGGCCTGTGATGTGCCCTCTTCCCGCTCCGAAAACCTAGCGTGCCCCATGACCGATCGTCGCCGCCCCGTTCCGCCGGACGAGGGACGGCCGGGAAGCGCCGAGGCGCACCCACATCCGATCAGAACCGAGGTGTACGCCATGGTGGCCCCGCCGGACAACGACGTGCTCTGGGCGCGTTCCCTGAACTACTCCCACAACGGATCGCCCGCGCTCGACGGCGTCTCGCTCGGCGTGCGCGAAGGCGAGATCCTCGCCGTGAACGGTTCGCGCGGCAGCGGCAAGACGACGCTGCTCCAATGCCTGTCGGGGCAGTTGGTCCCGCAGCAGGGCGAGGTCTGGTTCAACAGCTCGCCGGTCCACACCATGAGCCCCCTGCTGCGGGAACGCCTGCGCCGCGACCGCTTCGGCTGGATCGGCCCCGAGCCGGCCCTCGTTCCCGAGCTGACCTCGTGGGAGAACGCCGCCCTGCCCCTGCTCATGCGTGGTACGTCGCACCGTGCCGCAAAGGCCACTGCCTTGGAGTGGCTGGAGCGCCTCGACATCGGCCCCTGCGCCCGTAAGCGGCCGTACGCCCTCTTCCGGTCCCAGCAGCAGCGCGTCGCCGTCGCGCGCGCCCTGGTCACCGAGCCCTCGGTCGTCTTCGCCGACGAGCCGACGGCGCCGCTGCACCGTACGGACCGCGCGCAGGTGCTCCGTACGCTGACCACCGCGGCGCGCTCACACCGGATCACCGTCGTCCTCGCCACCCTGGACACGGAGGTCGCGACGCTCGCCGACCGCACCGTCACACTGGTCGACGGGCGGCGCGACAACTCGCCGCGGCCGTCCGAGGCGGAAGGCCGGGCCTCGTGCTCGCTCTCCGTCTAGGCCGCGGCACACACCCCCTGGTCCTGTTCCGACGACTGCTGGTCGTCGCGGCGTCGGCGGGTGTCGGCTTCCTGTTTTTGTGCACTCTCGGCTGGGCGATGGGCCATCCGTCGGGGTCGCCGGTCCGGCTGCTCTGGTGTCTGGTGCCGCTCGCGGCGACGGTGCAGTTCGCCGTCGCGGTGGCACGCGCCGAACCGCGCACCCGATCGCGGTCCGGGCTGTCGGCGGTGGGCCTCGGCCCGGCGCGGCTCACGGTGCTGGGGGCGACGTCGACCGCGATCTCCTGCACGCTGGGCAGCTCGGTGGCGCTGTTGTTCTTCCTGCATCTGCGCGGCGATCTGACGGGCATGCCGTTCGACGGTGAGGCGGCCGACCTGCTGGCCGCCGGCCAACCGCTACCGTTCGGCGCGGCGCTGACGCTGCTGGCGGCCTCACCCGTCCTGGCAACGATGGCGACGGGGCTTGCTCTACGAACTCGTAGCCGCGTCGAGTCGAAGGCCGCGGGCGCCGTACGGAGCGCTTCGAGGGCCCGGACGGGGGCAAGCGTCGGCAGCAGCGGCGGTGCCCCCACCGCGGCGGCTTCCGCCTCGGAAACGTCGGACACGACGACGACCACGCCTGCCGCCGACAGCGCCGTTGCGGTGCGGACAGCCACGCCCACGTCTGCGCTTCCCGCCACGCCCGTACCCGCGCCCGCAGCCGCGCCATATCCAGCACCCGCGCCGGCGGGACTTCCCTGGGGCGTCGCGTTCACGGCGGCCGGTCTCGCGGTCGAGACGTACGCGAGCCGCGGAGGAGGCGGCCCCGCGCTGCCGCTGCCCGGTCAGTTCGACGGCAGCTCCGCCGCGGTCCTGGCCGGCTGGTCACTGACGGCCGTCGGTCTGGCGCTGGCCGGTCCGGGCATCACGTATCTCTGTGGCTGGCTGCTCCAGGTCATGCGCCCCGGGGCGCTCCGTCTGCTGGCCGGACGGACCTTGATGGCGGAGTCGCGGCGTATCGGCCGGCCACTGGGCGTGCTGTGCGCGGTGGTGTCGGGAACGTTCGCGGCGGCGTCCCTGTACAGCCCCACGGACGAGCGCCCCTTCGGCCCGCTCACGGCGCTCGGCGCGACGCTGGTCATCGGCTGTACGGCGGCCACAGTGCTGGCGGCGGCCTTGGAAGCGCGGCAGACACGGGCCTCGGCCACGGAAAGTCTCCGCCTCGCGGGCGCCCCGGCGGGGCTGCTGCGCACGGCGGTGCTGGTAAGGGCGGCCACTGTGGTGGTGGTCTTCGTGCCCTTGACCTGGGCCGTGGCGGCGCTGGCCGCAATCCCGCTGTCCACGTAGGCGCGAAACTGAGGCACGCCGCGCCGCAGGAGCGCGGACGGTGCGAGGGCGGCGGCCCCGCGCCATCCGGCCCGGCGGTGCGGCGTACGCCCCTGCCGGCCGCGGCGTACGCCGCCCCGCAGGTCCCGTGGCGTCGCGGCGTCCACCGCCCCGTACGCCGCGTACGAAGCCCACAGGGCACCCCCGCTCGTACCCCGCCTTGCCGATCCCCTTCAGCTCACAGCTACCGCCCCCCACCTCGCGAACCGGGTCGAGGAGGATCCCCTATCGTGACCCCATGTCGAACGACGAGCAGCCCACCGCGCACCACCAGGACCGCGAGATCGAGTCCCTCGACGAGTTCGACCTCACCGTGCAGACCCAAGGGACGCTCCGTGGATATCGCGTGCAGTCCGTCGATCTGACGGCCCGTACGACTGAACTCCTCGGCGCCGATACCGCCGACGCCGTCTTCCTGGGCTGCCCCATGGAGCCCGACGCCGCGTTCAAGGTGCGCGCCGACGGTGCCATGGTCTTCCCACCCGTGCCGAATCTGCCGTTCGACCCGTACCGGGGGTTCCTCTACTCCCCCGATCGACTCTTCGAGGGCCTCTCGGACGGCGGCTACGAGGCCACTCCCGACGCCCTCGCCTACGCCTGGTTCCAGCGGACCAAGGCCGACGGCGACATATTCGCGTCCATGCTGCGCTCCGTGCACGACGACGCGATCTCCGACGCCCTGGACGAACTCGTGATCGGGGCGCGCGTCGTGGGCGTCATGGGCGGGCACGCGATGGCCCGTGGCACCGATGCCTACGCCGGTGCGGCACGCCTCGGGCGCTCACTCACCCGTGCGGGACTGACCGTGGCCACCGGTGGCGGTCCCGGCGCCATGGAGGCCGCGAACCTCGGCGCGTACTCCGCTCCCCACTCGGACGAAATGCTGGACCAAGCCCTCGACATGCTCGCCGAGGCACCGTCGTTCGTCCCCTCCGTCTCGGCGTGGGCGCGGGCCGCTTTCGAGGTCAGGGCGCGCTGGCCGAAGGGCGACGACTCCATCGGCATCCCCACATGGTTCTACGGCCACGAACCGCCCAACGCCTTCGCCGGCCACATCGCCAAGTACTTCGCCAACGCGACCCGCGAGGACGGCCTGCTGGCACGCTCCAACGCAGGGGTGATCTTCCTGCCCGGTGCGGCGGGCACCGTACAGGAGATCTTCGACAACGCGACGCCGAACTACTACCAGTCACGGGGCGAGCCGACCCCGATGGTCCTGGTCGACCGTGCCCACTGGACCGAGCGGCTCCCGACGTGGCCACTGCTCCAAGCGCTGGCGAAGGAGCGCCCGATGGAGACGCGGATCGCACTCGTCGACTCGGTGGACGAGGCTCCTGCCGCGCTCGCCAGGCTCTGCACGGCCTGAGGCCCGGACGCAAGCGGGATTCACCGCGGGAACGTGGCCGGTCGCTCGTACCAACGATCCCCCGCTCACTTCCTCACGCACCGCCCCGTAGCTGCGCTTCCGCCTCATCGCCTGGGCTGCCTCACGGTCTACCTTCAGTCCGCCCTTTCGCGTGCGGCAGGGCATGACCAAGACAACGGCCGCAGCACAGAGGCGCGCGCAGGACCTCGCGCCAACGCGTCGCAGCAGCCCTCGACGAATACATGAATGCCACGTCTGCCGCCGGGGACGGCGGATTTCTCCTCAAAGACACCGCCTCTCAGGAACCTATGCGTGCCATGCGGATCGTGGCGCACAAGGACGGCCCGATTACCCGATAAAGCGTCTACGAAGACAACCTCTCCATCGCTGTCACCTGCACTCCGTGAGCGAGGTTCAGGGCGCTGCCTGTACGCCTCATACAGGGTGTTCGTCCCGCTCCTTCAGGACCACCACATCCTCGGCGGCGAAGGCGACACCTACCGTCGTGCCCTCCGCCGGGGCGGCGTGCAGCCCGCACTCGGCCTCCAGGACCGGCCCGTCGCCGGGCCGGTCGGGGCGCAGTAGAACGGCGACGCGGCTGCCCCGGAAGGTACGGGCCTCGACGGTGCAGCGCAGCCCTTGCGCCGCGTCGACCAGCCGTACCCCGGCCGGCCGTACCAGGAGGAGTCGTTCCCCCCGCGCGGAGCCCTTCGGTACAGGGATCCGGCCCCAGGCGGTTTCGGCGGCCTCGTCGCCCACGGTCGCGGGGACGACGTTGTCGAAGCCGAGGAACCGCGCCACGAACGCGGAGGCGGGCCGCTGCCAGACCTCCAGCGGTGTGCCGCTCTGGGCGATGCGGCCGTCGCGCATCACCACGACACGGTCGGCGAGCGCGAAAGCCTCGCCCTGGTCGTGAGTGACGGCGAGCACGGTCGTACCGAGCCGTCCG
This sequence comes from Streptomyces sp. NPDC059092, assembly GCF_042756365.1. NCBI lineage: Bacteria > Bacillati > Actinomycetota > Actinomycetes > Kitasatosporales > Streptomycetaceae > Streptomyces > Streptomyces sp. NPDC059092. The sequence goes on along the minus strand of NZ_JBHZEJ010000060.1, from coordinate 20,145 downwards.
AAGAGGCCACGCAGTTCGACCACGAGACGCTCGCGCAGGCTTCGGTCCAACTGACCGAGCGGCTCGTCCAGCATCAGCAGCCGCGGCTGGGGCGCGAGCGCCCGGGCCAGGGCAACCCGCTGCTGCTCGCCGCCGGAGAGCGCGGCGACGGCGCGCGGTCCGGCGCCCGACAGGCCCACAAGTCCAAGCAGTTCCTCAACCCGCCGGGACTGCTCGTCGCGTGACGCACCGCGCATCCGCAGGCCGAAGGCGACGTTTCCCGCCACGTCACGCTGCGGGAAGAGCTGGTGATCCTGGAACATCAGCCCGACGCCACGTCGATGCACCGGCACCCCGTACTGGTCGGTGCCGTCCAGGAAGATCCGTCCGGCGTCCGGAGTCTGCAGGCCCGCTACGACGCGCAACAGTGTCGACTTGCCGCTTCCGCTCGGCCCGAGCACACAGACGATCTCGTGCTCGGCCACTTCCAGATCGACCGCGTTGAGCGCGGCGTGCGGGGCGGTGCCGAGACCGGTGCCGAACCGCACGGTCACATCCGACAGAGTCAGCAAAGCCATCAGAACTCTCCCGAGCGGTCGGTACGGATACGTTCGAGCGCCAGCAGCGACACCGCGCACACCACCATCAGAACCGTGGACAGGGCCATCGCCTGCCCGTAGTTGAGCTCGCCGGGCCGGCTCAGCAGCCGCGCCACGGCCACCGGCAGCGTCGGCCGGTCGGGACGCGCGATGAAGACCGTGGCACCGAACTCACCGAGCGAGACAGCGAAGGCGAACCCTGCCGCAACAAGTGTGGCCCGCCGTACCAACGGCAGATCGACTTCCCGCCAGGCGCGCAGCGGAGACGCCCCGAGGACGGCCGCCGCCTCGCGCAGCCGCCCGTCCACCGCGCGCAGCACCGGCAGCATGGTCCGTACGACGAAGGGCACACCCACCAGCGCCTGGGCGAGCGGTACGAGGATCCACGAGGCCCGCAGATCGAGAGGCGGTTTGTCGAGCGTGATCAGGAAGCCGAAACCGACGGTCACGGCGGAGACGCCGAGCGGCAGCATCAGCAGGGCGTCGAAGCCCCGTACGAGGCGTCCGGCGCGGCGGGTCAGCGCGGCGGCGGCGAGGCCGCCGACCACCACCGCGATGGCCGTGGCGACCAACGCGTACCGCAGCGAGTTCCAGACGGCCTCCAGCGGCGGCACGAGGAAGGTGCCACCACTCGCGTCCGCCGAGGCGAGAGCCCGGTAGTAGGCGAACCCGTAACCGCCTTGGCCGTCGAGGGAGCGCTCGACGAGCACCCCCAGCGGCAAAAGGATCAGGAGCGCGACAGTCGCCAGCACGCAACCGAGCAGCGCCCACTGCCCGGCTCCGTGGGGCCGCCGCGCGGTCTGTGCCGGGTCGACGAGCTTCAGGGCGGTTTCCCGCCTCCGTACGGTCCCGGCGTGTACGGCGAGAATCGCGCCGACCGCCGCGAACTGCACGAGCGTCAGCACGGCCGCGGTGGGCAGGTCGAGGAGCTGCGCGGTCTGCCGGTAGATCTCGACCTCGAGGGTGGAGAAGCCGGGTCCTCCGAGGATCTGTACGACGCCGAAGGAGGTGAATGTGAAGAGGAAGACCATCAGCGCGGCGGCGGCGACTGCGGGGGCGAGTGCGGGCAGGGTCACGTGCCGCCACGCCGCGAGGCGTCCGGCGCCCAGGACGCGCGCGGCTTCCTCCTGGCGCGGGTCGAGCTGTGACCACAGGCCGCCCACGGTGCGTACGACCACCGCGTAGTTGAAGAAGACATGGGCAAGAAGGATCGCCCAGACAGTGGTGTCGAGCCGTACACCCCAGAGGTCGTCAAGAAGTCCACCGCGCCCGAGAAGCGCCAGGAAGGCGGTACCGACGACAACAGTGGGCAGCACGAAGGGCACGGTGACCACTGCGCGCAGGAGTTGCTTCCCCGGAAAGGTGAAGCGTGCGAAGACGTAGCCGCCGGGCAGTGCGATCAGCAGCGTGAACGCGGTGGAGGCGAGCGCCTGCCATGTGGTGAACCACAGAACGCCGAGGATGTCTGGGCGGCTCAGTACGTCGCCGACGCGCCCGAACTGCCAGGCACCGTCCGCCTTGAGGCCGCGGCCGACGATCGCGGCCACGGGATAGGCGAAGAAGACCGCGAAGAAGGCGAGGGGCCCGGCCATGAGGGCGAGGCGCACGACGCTTCCGTACCCACGACCACGCCCCCGCCCTTCCTCGCCTCGCAAAGCGCCCCGCAGACCGCCCTGCAGGAGGCGCCGTACGCCGCCACGGCGCCGCAAGGTGCCTCGCCCGGCCAGGTCGTCCTCGTCCGCCGACCCGCCCTTCACTCCTGCGGTTACTTCACTACGAGAGAGGACCACGACTGGATCCACTGCTCACGGCCGGCGGCGATTCGGTCAGGCGCGACGGTCTCCGGCCGGTCCACGGTCGCGCCGAACTTCGTGAACAGTTCGGGCAGGGCGACGCCCTTGACCACGGGGTTGACGAACATGTTCAGCGGCATGTCCGCCTGGAACTTCTCGCTGATCAGGAAGTCCAGCAGGGCCTTGCCGCCGGCCACGTTCCTCGCACCGTCGAGCAGCCCCGCGAACTCGGTCTGCCGGAAGCAGGTGCCTGTGGAGACCCCTGTCGGTGCCTCCTGGGGCTGCGGCTTCGCGTACAGCACCTCGACGGGTGGGCTGGAGGCGTACGAGACGACCAGCGGCCGGTCGCCCTTGGCCTTCTTGCCGCCCGCGGAGCCGGAGAAGCTCTCGTTGTACGCCTGCTCCCAGCCGTCGACGACCTGGACACCGTTGGCCTTGAGCTTCTTCCAGTAGTCCTGCCAGCCGTTGTCCCCGTAGTGCGCGACAGTGCCCAGGAGGAAGCCGAGGCCGGGCGAGGACGTCGCGGCATTCTCGGTGACCAGGAGGTTCTTGTACTGGGGCTTGATCAGGTCTTCGAAGGACTGCGGCGACTCAAGCTTCTTGTCCGCAAAATACTTCTTGTCATAATTGATACAGATATCGCCGGTATCGATCGGCGTGACCCGGTGCTTCTCCTTGTCGAGCCGCGCGGTCGAGTTGACCCGGTCCAGCCCCTTCGCCTCGTACGGCGTGAACAGACCGTTGTCGAGGGCGCGGGAGAGCAGGGTGTTGTCGACGCCGAAGAAGACGTCGCCCTGGGGCGATCCCTTGGTGAGGATCTCCTTGTTGAGTGCTTCGCCGGCATCGCCGCTCTTCAGTACCTTGACGGTGTAGCCGGTCTCCTTGGTGAACTCTTTCAGCACCGCGGGGGACGCGTTGAACGAGTCGTGGCTGACGAGGGTGACGGTTTTGGACTGCGCGCCGTCGCTCCTCCCGCCGCCGGACGACGCGGAGCCATCGGAGCCGCCGCAGGCCGCGAGGGTCGCGATGCCGAGTGCCGCGGCGAGCGCCGCGGACGCCGCGTTTCTGACGCCGGTACGGGTACGGATGGTGCCCACTGGTTTTCCTCCTGGGATGTCCAGGAGAAGACGCGGCCCCACCCAGGGCCGGTCGTCTGTACGGACCGGACCTCGGGCAGGGCGCAACAGCTTGAGTGATGTCCGAACTTCCTACCCAGAATGACCTGGGCAAGGTTCAGAGGGTCTGCGACCGCTGCCCGCTCTCACGGACATGTGCCGCACTCTCAGCGCTGTGGCGCTCCCCTGTCGGAAAATATGCAATGCGTTTCGAGCCAAGGTTACCCCCAGGCCGCGCTAGCGCTCCGTGGCGGCCAACTGTCCGCACGCCCCGTCGATCTCCTGACCTCGCGTGTCGCGTACGGTCACCGGCACGCCGTGCGCCGCGATCGCCTCGACGAACTTCTTCTCGTCCTCCGGGCGTGACGCCGTCCACTTCGAGCCCGGCGTCGGATTGAGCGGGATCAGGTTGACGTGTACCCGCTTGCCCTTGAGGAGCCGGCCCAGCCGGTCGCCTCGCCACGCCTGGTCGTTGATGTCACGGATCAGGGCGTACTCGATGGAGATCCGGCGGCCGGACTTCTCCGCGTACTCCCACGCGGCGTCCAGCACCTCCCGCACCTTCCAGCGCGTATTGACCGGAACGAGCGTGTCGCGCAGCTCATCATCGGGGGCGTGCAGGGAGACCGCGAGCCGGCACTTGAAGCCCTCGTCGGCGAAGCGCAGCATCGCGGGCACCAGACCGACCGTGGAGACGGTGATCCCACGCTGCGAGATGCCCAGGCCGTCCGGCTCAGGGTCGGTGAGCCGCCTGATCGCGCCTACGACGCGCTTGTAGTTGGCGAGAGGCTCACCCATGCCCATGAAGACGATGTTGGACAGCCGTGCGGGGCCACCAGGGACCTCGCCGTCGCGCAACGCGCGCATCCCGTCGACGATCTGGTGGACGATCTCCGCAGTGGACAGATTGCGGTCCAGACCTGCCTGTCCGGTCGCACAGAAGGGGCAGTTCATCCCGCAGCCCGCCTGCGACGAGATGCACATGGTGACCCGGTCGGGATAGCGCATCAGTACGGACTCGACGAGCGTGCCGTCGTGCAGCCGCCAGAGCGTCTTACGGGTCGTGTCGTCGTCGCACGAGATGTGTCGCACCACCGACATCAGGTCGGGCAGCAACTCCGTCGCGAGTTTCTGCCGCGCGGCGGCCGGGATGTCCGTCCACTGCTCGGGGTCGTGCGCGTACCGCGCGAAGTAGTGCTGCGACAGTTGCTTGGCGCGGAACGCCTTCTCCCCGATGGCGGCGACGGCCTCGCGGCGCTCGGCGGGGGTGAGGTCGGCGAGATGCCGCGGGGGCTTCTTGGCTCCGCGGGGCGCGACGAAAGTGAGTTCTCCGGGTGCAGGCATGGTCTGTCCAGTGTCGCAGACGACGCCGCGTGGCCTGTTGCCCCGTACGCCGCCACGAGCGACGGGGTACGCCGCCCCCGTGGGCGGCGTACCCCGTCAGAGCGGTCAGGGTCCCGTCAGGACCCCACGAAGAGCACCAGGAGCAGCCAGACGACCGGCGCAGTGGGCAGCAGCGAGTCGAGCCGGTCCATGATCCCGCCATGCCCCGGCAGCAGCGTGCCCATGTCCTTGATCCCGAGGTCACGCTTGATCATGGACTCACCCAGGTCCCCGAGGGTGGCACTGGCCGCAACGGCCAGACCGATCAGCAGCCCCTGCCACCAGGCGCCGCCGTCGATCAGGAACTCCATCAGAAGCGCGCCGGCCACCATGGCGAAGGTGACGGCGCCGCCGAGCCCCTCCCAGGTCTTGCCGGGGCTGATACGCGGCGCGAGCTTGTGCGTACCGAAGCGCCAGCCGACGGCGTACGCGCCGGTGTCGCTGACGACGGTCAGCACGAGGAACATCAGCACACGCTGCGAACCGTCCCCGGCCGTGAGCATCATCGCGACAAAGGTCGCCAGGAACGGCACGTAGAACGCGGCGAAGACCCCCGCGGTGACGTCCTTGAGGTAGCCCTCAGGTGGCTCCGTCATCCGCCAGATCAGCACGGCGAGCGCAGTGAGGGCCATCGCGACCCAGGCGCCCTCCGCGCCGCGCGCGTATCCGGCGACGACCATCGCGGCACCGCCCACGGCCAGCGGTACGAGCGGTGCCTTGATGCCCTTTTTCTCGTCGAGCCGCGAGGTCAGCTCCCACAACCCCACGACCACGGCGATCGCTATGACACCGATGAACACGGCCTTGACGATGAAGAGCGACGCCGCGACCACGGCGCCGAGCCCGACACCGACTCCTATGGCCGCGCGAAGATCACGACCGGCCCGCTTCTTCGGCGGGGACGGCGGGGGGACGGCCATGGGCTCCTGCGGAGTCTCGTCGCGGGCCGGGGGGCCGCCCGGCCGAGCAGCCCCCCGGTCGTCGTTCTGGTCCCCGCCGTTCGCGGGTTCGTCGGGCACGATGGGCATGGGCCGAGTCTGCTGTGCGGAATGCTCATCGTATGCGGGACCCGCCGGGGCAACCCCCTGGTCGGTCGGTCCCCAGTAACCGGCTGTCGGCAAGGCCCCCCGGGAAGAGTCGTTCATCAGACTTCGAGCAGCTCGGCTTCCTTGTGCTTGAGCAGCTCGTCCACCTGCGCGACGTACTTCGCGGTGGTGTCGTCGAGCTCCTTCTCGGCGCGGCGTCCCTCGTCCTCGCCGACCTCGCCGTCCTTGACCAGCTTGTCGATGGTCTCCTTGGCCTTGCGGCGTACGGCGCGAATGGAGATCTTCGAGTCCTCGGCCTTGGTCTTGGCGACCTTGATGAACTCCTTGCGACGGTCCTGGGTCAACTCAGGGAACACCACCCGGATGATGTTGCCGTCGTTGCTCGGGTTGACGCCGAGGTCGGAGTCCCGGATGGCCTGCTCGATGTTGCGCAGCGCGCTCTTGTCGAACGGGGTCACCACGGCCATCCGCGCCTCGGGCACGGCGAACGAGGCGAGCTGGTTGATCGGGGTGAGCGCACCGTAGTAGTCCGCCACGATCTTGTTGAACATCGCCGGATGCGCACGCCCGGTGCGGATCGCGGCGAAGTCGTCTTTGGCGACCAGGACGGCCTTCTCCATCTTCTCCTCGGCCTCGAGGAGGGTCTCTTCGATCACCACTTGCTCCTGCGTGTCTTGAGTGGGCCCGGCATGCTTGCCGGCCGGCGGAACCTGCGTCGCGTCTCGTCCTGCACGGTGTCCGACCGGCAGGGCTCTGTCCATCCCCGTACGGGGCAGCCCGGGATCAGTCCCGGGTGCCCTGGTCGCTCACGAGCGTGCCGATCTTCTCACCCTTGACCGCACGCGCGATATTGCCTTCCTTCAGCAATTCGAAGACAAGGATCGGCAGCCGGTTGTCCTGGCACAGCGTGATCGCGGTCATGTCGGCGACGCGCAGATCGCCGGCGATGACCTCGCTGTATTCGAGCGCGTCGAACTTGACCGCGTCGGGGTTGGTCTTGGGATCGGAGTCGTACACCCCGTCCACGCCGTTCTTGCCCATCAGCAGCGCCTGGGCGTCGATCTCCAGGGCGCGCTGCGCGGCGGTGGTGTCGGTGGAGAAGTACGGCATGCCCATACCGGCGCCGAAGATGACGACGCGGCCCTTCTCCAGGTGGCGTACGGCCCGCAGCGGGATATACGGCTCCGCGACCTGGCCCATGGTGATGGCCGTCTGGACGCGGGAGTCGATGCCTTCCTTCTCCAGGAAGTCCTGAAGGGCCAGGCAGTTCATGACCGTACCGAGCATGCCCATGTAGTCGGAGCGGGCCCGGTCCATGCCGCGCTGCTGGAGTTCGGCGCCGCGGAAGAAGTTCCCGCCGCCGAGGACGACCGCGATCTGGGCGCCGTCGCGGACGACGGCGGCGATCTCGCGGGCGATGGCGTGGACGACGTCGGGATCGACTCCGAGCGCACCTCCGCCGGCGAACGCCTCACCGGACAGCTTCAGCATGAAGCGGCGCTTCGCACCGTCGGCGCTCTTCTCGACGCTCTTGTCGGCCTGTTCCATGGAGATCTCCTCGTGCACATACGAAGAAGGCCATTGCCGGGGTCCTTGCGGTTCCCTGTGCGGCAATGGCCTCCTCGTCAGATCTGCGGTCGCCCGGCCGCCTGCGAAGTAATGCCGTCAGGCACACGCGAGCGACTGCCTCCGACCCTATCGGGGTCTTTGGTTGATCGCGTACGGACTCAGACGCCGACCTTGATGCGCGAGAAGCGCTTCAGGGTGACACCGGCCTCGTCCAGGATCTTCTGAACGGACTTCTTGTTGTCCTTCGCGAAAGCCTGCTCCAGAACGACGTTCTCCTTGAAGAAGCCGTTGACGCGACCCTCGATGATCTTCGGAAGGGCAGCCTCGGGCTTGCCCTCCTCGCGCGAGGTGGCCTCGGCGACGCGGCGCTCCTTCTCGACCGTCTCGGCCGGGACCTCGTCGCGGTTGAGGTACTTCGGCGCGAAGGCGGTGATGTGCTGCGCGACGTCCTTGGCTACCTGGGCGTCTTCCTTGTCCAGCTCGACCAGCACGCCGACCTGCGGCGGGAGGTCGGGCATGGTGCGGTGCATGTACGCGGCCACGTAGCCACCGGTGAACTGCGCGAAGCGGTCCAGGACGATCTTCTCGCCCAGGTTCGCGTTCGCCTCGTCCACGTACGCCTGGACGGTCTTGCCGGCCTCGATCTCGGAGGCGAGCAGGGCGGCCAGGTCAGCCGGGGACGTCGCCGCGACGTGGGCGGCGAGCGTGTTGGCCACGGCCTGGAACTTGTCACCCTTGGCGACGAAGTCCGTCTCACACTTCAGCTCAAGGAGGACGCCGGAGGTCTTGTCGTCGGAGATGAGGGAGACGACAGCGCCATTCTCGGCCGAACGGCCCTCGCGCTTGGCGACGCCCTTCTGGCCCTTGACGCGGAGCGTCTCGACGGCCTTGTCGACACTGCCGTCGGCCTCTTCCAGGGCCTTCTTGCAGTCCATCATGCCGGCGCCGGTGAGCTCACGGAGCTTCTTGACGTCAGCGGCGGTGAAGTTCGCCATGATCTGTAATTCTCTTTCGAAGGTCTGAAAGATCTACGGGTGAACGGCGGGGGCCGATGGGCCCCCGCCGTCAACTGCCGAACCTGGTGAAGGTCAGGCCTGCTCGGTGTCCGCGGCCGGAGCCTCGGTGGCGGGCGCCTCGGCCGGCTTCTCGGCCTCGACGACCGGAGCCTCGGCAGCCGGAGCCTCGGCAGCCGGGGCCTCCGCGGCCGGAGCCTCGGTGGTGACCTCGGCCGGCTTCTCGGCGTCGTCCTTCTTCTCGCCCTCGAGCAGGTCGCGCTCCCACTCGGCGAGGGGCTCGCCGGCGGCCTTCTCGCCCGGCTTGGAGTCACCGGTGGCGACGCCGGAACGGGCGATGAGGCCCTCGGCGACGGCGTCGGCGATCACGCGGGTGAGCAGGGTGACGGAGCGGATCGCGTCGTCGTTGCCCGGGATCTTGTAGTCGACCTCGTCGGGGTCGCAGTTGGTGTCGAGGATCGCGACGACCGGGATGTGGAGCTTGCGCGCCTCACCGACGGCGATGTGCTCCTTCTTGGTGTCGACAATCCAGACGGCGCTGGGCACCTTCTGCATTTCGCGGATACCACCGAGGGTCTTCTCCAGCTTGGCCTTCTCGCGGGAGAGGACCAGCAGCTCCTTCTTGGTGAGGCCGGAGGCGGCCACGTCCTCGAAGTCGATCTGCTCAAGCTCCTTCAGACGCTGAAGGCGCTTGTAGACGGTGGAGAAGTTGGTGAGCATGCCGCCCAGCCAGCGCTGGTTGACGTAGGGCATGCCCACGCGCGTCGCCTGCTCGGCGATAGCTTCCTGCGCCTGCTTCTTCGTACCGACGAACATGATGGAACCGCCGTGGGCGACGGTCTCCTTGACGAACTCGTAAGCGCGGTCGATGTACGACAGCGACTGGAGCAGGTCGATGATGTAGATGCCGTTGCGCTCCGTGAAGATGAAGCGCTTCATCTTCGGGTTCCAACGACGGGTCTGGTGACCGAAGTGGACGCCGCTTTCCAGCAGCTCCCGCATCGTGACGACGGCCATGGCCGTACTCCTTGAGGTACTCGGTTGTCGCGTCCGCCGGACGGCAGTCGCGCCTGACGCCTCGACTGCGCTGTGCCACGGGAAAGCCCGAGACCGAGAAGCGCTGGCATCGGCGCGAAGAGGCCGATGACGAGGCGTGCGAAGTCGACCCGGTGACCCGGATCGCCACAAGAAGTGTACGGGACCTTCGCACCCTCGGGTGACGGCGTTATCCACAACCGGCCAGTTGTCCACAGATCCGGTTCATGATCAGCGCGGTCGCGCCGTTCGGGTCCACGGTGTATCGCATGATCACCCAGCGCGTCACCCGCCGTTCACTGTTCCCGCGCCTGCTCGCCCGTGCCGGAGCGCAGATCCGCAAGCCATCCTTCACCCCCGCCGTCACGCTGGCCCTCACGCTCGTCGTGGGGCTGCTCTGGGCGCCTCACGGCTCCGCCGCCCCTACGCCCGCCCCTGCCGGAACACCCGCGCCCTCCGAGCCCCCTCCCGACCTTCCGTCCGCCGCTCCGCCCGACGTCCCGGACGGCCGCCGGTCCTGGCCGGTGGGCTCGCGGCCCACGGTGCTGCGCGGCTGGCAGCCGCCGGCGACGGGATACGGGCCCGGTCACCGCGGGGTTGACCTCGGGGCGCCCGCAGGTGCCCCCGTACGCGCCGCCGCGTCGGGGCGAGTCTCCTTCGCGGGCCCGGTGGCGGGGCGCGGAGTCGTGTCGATCACCCTGCCCGGCACGGGCCATCCATCTCTGCGTACCACCTACGAACCGGTGGAACCGCTGGTCAGAAAGGGTGACCAGGTCGTCGCGGGCCAAGTGGTCGGGGTACTGGCGGCCGGTCCTTCCCACTGCCCGACGGCCTGCCTCCACTGGGGGCTGCTGCGAGGGGAGACCTATCTGGACCCGCTGTCGCTGCTGCCGCCTGGCCTGCTCCGGCGGGGCCCTGCCCGGCTGCTGCCGGTGCTCGAAGCGCCGGAACCCAAAGCGTCGACCATCACGACCGCGGTTGGGTCAGCGGGGCCGACCAGGCCCGTGGGGCCGGCTCCGGGCGCGATCCCGGGGGCGGTCCCGGCCGGGGGGTACTGCGCCCCGTACGACGCGTACGGGCCGTACGCGCTGTTGCTGCTGGCAGTGGCGGCCCTTGCCTGCCGACCGGGGCGTCGACGTACCGCCGACGATCACGTCAACCACGCATCCGGGCGGGCACGCCGTGCGGTGCGGGGCGTCGTGAGCGCCGCCGGACTCAGCCCCGTACACCACGCAGCGCCATGGACACGGCCGCCTCGGCGATCTCCGGTGGGGCCTCCGCCGCGCCGAGCTCGATACGGCGGACCGCCGCGTCCACCACGCCCTGGAGCAACATCGCCGCCAGCCGGGGCCGCTCGTGGCCCAGTTCGGCCAGGGCTTCGACGATCATGGCGATCAGGCCACCGTGCGCAGCACGGATCTTCTCCCTGGCCCCGGCGTCCAGTTCGCTCGCGGAGATGGCGACGACCGCGCGGTGGCGCCGGTCACCCACCAGGGCGAGCTGCTGCCGTACGTACGCCTCGACCTTAGCCTCGGGGGTGTCCGCGCCGGCCATGGCCGTTTCGACCTCCGCCGCCCAGACCGGAAAGTCGACCGCACACAGCTCCTCCACGACAGCGGCGCGCGAGCGGAAGTATTCGTAGACCGAGGACCTGGCGAGGCCCGTGCGCTCGGCGAGGGCGGGGAAGGTCAGCGCCTCCGTACCGCCTTCGGACAGGAGGGAGCGCGCGGCGTCCAGCAGGGCGCCGCGTTGCATGGTCCGGTGCTCGGCCACGGAGGCCGCTCGAATCCTTGGCACACATCCACTTTACGGATGCGACCGCGACAGCACAGCCTCAGCGTCCGACGTCGGCCAGCTTGGCCCGCAGTTGGAGCACGGATTTTGTGTGGATCTGACTGACCCTGCTCTCGGTCACACCAAGCACATTCCCGATCTCGGCGAGGGTCAGCCCCTCGTAGTAGTAGAGCGTGACCACAGTTTTCTCCCGGTCGGGAAGGGTGTTGATCGCGCGCGCCAGCAACCGTCTCAGCTCACGGTCCTCGGCGACCTCCACCGGATTGTCGGCGGCGGTGTCCTCCAGAGTGTCCATGAGGCTGAGCCGCTCGCCCCCCTCGCCGCCGACATGGAGCAGCTCCTCCAGCGCCACGACGTTCGCCAGGGACAACTGGCTGAAAACCGCATGCAGTTCCTCCAACGCGATGCCCATCTCCGCGGCCACCTCCCCCTCGGTGGGGGTACGCCTGAGCTGGGCTTCCAGAGTGGCGTAGGCGCGCTCGACGGCTCGCGCCTTCTGCCGTACGGAGCGCGGGATCCAGTCCAGTGCCCGGAGTTCGTCGATCATGGCCCCGCGGATCCGGGTGATCGCGTAGGTCTCGAACTTGATCGACCGCTCGATGTCGAACTTCTCGATCGCGTCGATGAGTCCGAAGACCCCGGAGGAGACGAAGTCCGCCTGCTCGACGTTGGCGGGCAGGCCGACGCTGACCCGGCCCGCGACATACTTCACCAGCGGCGAGTAGTGGAGGATGAGCTGTTCACGCAGCCGGCTGTCGCCCGTGCTCTTGTAGGACCGCCACAGCTCGTTGAGTGACGAGGGCGCGGGGGAACGCACGGCGCTCCGGGCAGCCGGGGGCGCTGCCGCGCGGTCAGACCCGGAGGTGTGCTGGGGCATGCGTCGCCTTGAGCCGTTCTGCCGTGAAGTGCGGGGGACATCTCGCTGGACCGGAGTCCAGGTGAGCGTAGCGTGACTGGAGCATCGCGCTGCGCGAGGAGTGGACGACCGAGTCCACTCCGGTGGATGCCGTCGGCCACACATTCGATCGGGCGCCGCCCCCGCCAGGTCCTGTCCGGGCACCGGCCTGACGGGAGTCGCCGACAGCGGTTCGAGGATCATCGCTCTCACCCTTTCACCCGAATGCTCCAGATCAAGCACCGCCTCGCCGCGCGAGGGTCTCCTGCGTGGTCCGGGAGGCCAACTGCCATCGGTCGCCGTGCCGTTCGACGAACCCCAACGAGTGGAGTTCGTACAGCCTGCCGAGCGTCTCGTCCGCCGTCGTTCCGGCAACCCGCGCGATCTCCCGCCCGTCGGCGGCGCCCCGGGCCGGCAGCGCCTCAAGGACCCGGGCGCTGACCGGATCGAGGAGATCCCTGGGGAGCACAGGGCCCCTGCGGGCCGGGGCCAGGTCTCCTATGTCTCCGACGAGTTCGACCACTTCGGCAGCGTCCGTGACCAGCACGCCTTCGCCGCGCAGCAGTTCGTGCACCCCGGCGGAGAGCCCGCTGGTCGCGGGTCCTGGAACGCCCATCGTGAAGCGGCCGAGCCGCTGTGCGCAGCGCGCCGTGACGAGGGAGCCGCTGCGGTACTCCGCCTCCACCACGACGGTCCCCCGGGTGAGCGCGGCGATGACGCGGTTGCGCAGCACGAACCTGCTGCGGGTCGGATGGTCACCCGGCGGTAATTCGCCGATGACCAGGCCCTGTTCTGCGATCCGGCCGACCAACTCGGCGTGGCCCGGCGGGTAGACCACGTCAACACCGCAGGCGAGCACGGCGACGGTCGCCCCGTCGGCCGCCAGGGCGCCGCGGTGGGCCGCCCCGTCGACGCCGAACGCGGCCCCCGAGGTCACCACCCAGCCGCGCTCGGCGAGACCGGAGCTGAGAGACGCCGCCATATGTGCCCCGTACGGAGTACACGCCCGGGCCCCGACGACCGCGACGGAGCGCAGGGACCAGATCCGCAGATCCGGCCGGCCGCGGATCCACAGGCCGATGGGCCGGGCCGGGCCGAGGTCGTCGAGCTGGCTGGGCCACTCCGCATCGCCGGGACAGACGAACCGGCCGCCGACCGCGGTGATCGCCGACAGATCGCGCTCGGGCACGGCCCGCGCCGCTCGGGCACGGTAGCCGTCGAGCCGCCGCTCGGTGGCTCCGGCGAGCTGCCCGCGTACGGTGTCCCGCGCACCGGCCGACGAGCCGAACAGGTCCAGCAGTCCGGCGGCACCGAACGTGCGCAGCCACCGGCCGCCCTGTTCGTCGCCCGGTTCGAGGACACGGGTGAGCGCGGCGCGCGCCAGTCGCTCCTGGGGGCCTACGGCCGTCATGAGACGCCTCCCGCCGCGGCCTTGGCGCCCCGGGCGATGCCCGTGCGCAGTTGCAGGGCGAGGTCGACGTGACAGGCTTCCGGCCGGTCGCACCCGGCGAGGTCCGCGACCGTCCATGCCACTCTCAGGACCCGGTCGATCCCACGTGCGGTGAGCAGCCCGCGCTCCAGGTCCCGTTCCGCCGCTCCGAGCGCTCCGGAGGCGACGGGCCAGCGGGTCCGCAGCTCATGTCCGGGAACCTCGCTGTTGACCGACCAGGGCGTGCCGTCCAGCCGGGCCGCTGACCGCGCCCTGGCCTCCCGCACCCGTGCGGTGACCGCCGCCGTCGACTCGCTCCGGCCGCCCTGTCCGAGGAGATCCGCCCGGCTGACCGGCTGGACATTCACCCGCAGGTCGACGCGGTCGAGAAGCGGACCGGAGAGCCGTGACTGGTAGCGGCGGATCACCGCGGGCGGGCACTCGCATCCGGCGCCGTTCAGGGTGTGCCGTCCACAGGGGCAGGGGTTGGCCGCGAGAACCATCAGGAAGCGCGCCGGCAGCCGCACCACCCCCGCACTGCGCGCCACGACCACATGGCCCGATTCCAGGGGCTGCCGTAGGGCGTCCAGCGCCCGTCCGGAGAATTCTGGCGCTTCGTCCAGAAAAAGCACGCCGCGGTGGGCCAACGAGACCGCGCCGGGCCGTGGCAGCCCGTTCCCGCCGCCGACCAGTGACTGCATCGTCGCCGAGTGGTGCGGTGCGCAGTACGGCGGCGTGTGCACCAGCGGTTCGCCCGGTGGGAGGATCCCCGCGACCGAGTGGACCGCGGTGACCTCCAGGGATTCCTTTTCGGTCAGCGGCGGCAGAACGGCGGGCAGGCGCTCGGCGAGCATGGTCTTGCCCGCGCCCGGCGGCCCCTGGAGCAGCAGATGATGTCCGCCCGCCGCGGATACCTCGAGCGCGGTGCGGGCGGCGGCCTGGCCCGCCACGTCCGCGAGGTCCGGTCGGTGGCCACCACCCGCCGCGCCTGTGGCGAGACCGGTACCCACTCCGGCTCCGGGCACCGTCAGCCCCGCCAGCATGGCGTCAGGACGGCCCTGCGCAGGCTCCTGCGGCTCGTCCGGAACCGCCCCGCCGGTGAGTACGGCGATGAGCTGGCGCAGGCTCCGTACCCCGAGTACGGAGACTCCCGGCACGAGCGACGCCTCGCCCGCGGTCTGCTCGGGGACAACGACCTGGCGATATCCGGTCTCGGCCGCCGCGAGCACCGCGGGCAGCACCCCGCGCACCGGGCGGACCCGTCCGTCCAGGCCCAGCTCCCCGATGAGCACCAGGTCGGCGATCACCTTGGGATCGATGCGCTCGGCCGCGCCGAGGACGGAGCAGGCCACCGCGAGATCGAAGCCGCTGCCGCTCTTGGGTACGGAGGCGGGGCTGAGCCCCACCGTGAGCTTCTTCTGCGGCCACTCCTCGCCGGAGTTGACGATGGCGGCCCTGACCCGGTCGCGGCTCTCCACCAGGCTCTTGTCCGGCAGCCCGACCAGGGTGAAGGCGGCCACGCCGGGCTCCAGGTCGGCCTGGACCTCGACGACCACACCCTCGACGCCCACCAGGGCGACCGAACAGGCACGTGCGAATCCCATCAGGCCACCCCCCGCGCGTGCTCGACCTCGGGAGCGCCCCGCCGGGGCAGTACCACCCCGACCAGGTCGATCCGTACGCCGCCGGGCGGCGGGCCGCCGTGCCGGTCCAGCCAGCAGGCGGCGAGCCGCCTCAGCCGATCGGCCTTCTCCGGCGTGACCGCGGCCATCGGATGTTCGAACGCACCCACTGTGCGCGTCTTGACCTCACAGACGACCAGCGTCTCCCGGCCCTGCGTGTCACTGTCCCGGGCGACGATGTCGATCTCACCCGTCCTGCCGCACCGCCAATTGCGGGCCAGCACGATCATCCCCGCCGCGACCAGTCGCCGCGCCGCGAGATTCTCGCCGTACCTTCCCAGTGCCCCCGTCGCGTTCATCTCGGCACCACCTCCGGCACCGACTCTGACGCGATCTCCCGATCCGGGTGGATCTTGGTGGAAAACTCATCGAGTGTGGATAACTCGGCCACCCGTCCGAGTGATATCCGAGTCTTCAACGCCGAGGGCCGGGCTCATCATCCGACGAGCCGACCTCACCCGTTTCAGCCGCCGGGCAGTTCGAGATCGCTCTTGTTCAGCTCCTCGATATTCACGTCCTTGAACGTGAGTACCCGCACCTGCTTGACGAAGCGGGCCGGCCTGTACATGTCCCAGACCCAGGCATCCGCCATGGTGACCTCGAAAAACACCTCACCCTGAACTGAGTGCACCTGCATCTCGTAGTCGTTGGTGAGATAGAAACGACGCTCGGTCTCGATCACGTATTTGAACAGACCGACGACATCGCGGTACTCCCGGTAGAGCTTCAGCTCCATCTCGGTCTCGTACTTTTCGAGGTCCTCGGCGCTCATGGCATGTTCCCCTTCAGCCGTACGTGCCCCTATTGTGCTCCGGCCCCCGCGCCGCTAGACGTGCTCGGGCGCGAGGTCCACCGGCGCGCCCGGGGGACCCTCGTCGAGCAGCGTGCGCAGCAGCTCGGCGAGCCTGGTCGGATACACCGTCTCACGCGCCGCCGACAGTTCGGCGGAGGTCCACCACCTCAGCCCCGCGACGCTGCGTCGTTCCAGGTCGGTGAGGTCACCGAGGGAGGCCTCGGTCCGCGGCGTACGTGCCAGGAAGTACCACTCGTCCTGATCCCAGCGGAGGCCGTCGAACGGGAAGGAGCAGAGACGGCGCCACAGCACGGGCCCCAGCTCCACCTGTGTGATCCCCGTCTCCTCCGCCAGCTCGCGCAGCGCGGCCTCCTCGCGGCTCTCGTCGGCCTCCAGGCCTCCGCCGGGTGTGAACCACCATTGGCGGGCTGGATCGCTCGGCTCGTACCCGTGCATCAGCAGAATGCGGTCCTCGGGGTCGAGCAGCACCACCCGCGCCACTTTCCTGAACGGGCGCGCCTCCGCGTCGGCCTCTGCCCCGCACCGGTCGTCAGGCGACATGTGCGGACGCTCCGTCCCCACGGGTGTCGCTCCGGCGCCTCTTCGAGATCAGCTGCACGACCGGCCCGTACGCCGCGCCCCCGAAGATCAGGAGCGCACCGCCCACCACGGCCGCGACGAGCGGTTCCAGCGGTCCGGGAGCGGACACGCCGCCCGGCAGCGCGGCGAAGGCCGCGGGCCGCCCGATCATGCCGCCCAGCGGCCAGGCCACGGCGTCCACGCGCGCGTCCACCGCCGTGCGCGGCACCGAGCCCTGCGTGGGGTCCTGGAGGTGGACGCGGGAGTCCAGCGATCCGCTGCGCTCGTCGCCGAGCAGGAAGAGCTGCCCCTCAGGCACGGTCGCGTCGAAATCGGTCAGGGAGGCCCGTCCGCCGAGCATGCCCCGCACGTAGGGCTCCTCGACCGGTTTGCCGTTGACGGTCAGCCGGCCGGAGGCGTCGCAGCAGGAGATCGTGTCACCGCCGACGCCGACCACACGCTTGACCATCGGCAGGTCACCCCACTCGGAGTCGGTGAAGACGACCACGTCCCCACGGCGTACGTCGCCGCCGGAGATCCGCTGGGCCAGCACCCGGTCCCCCGCCTTCACGGTCGGGTCCATCGAGTTGGTGGGCACGGTGTACGGCCGGTACTCGACCGCCGCCCAGACGAACCCTCCGAGGAAGAGCACACAGCCGACGGCCACGGCCAGCCCCGACAGCACACTGTCGAGGCGGCCGTGGCCGCTGTTCTTACGTTCTGTTGTGCTCATCCCAGCACTCCCCCCGTTCGGAGAACGATCTGGGATGGCACCCTACCCGGCGGTACTCCGGCGGGTCAGCCTCCTTCTGCGCCACAGCACGATCGGCGCAGCTCCGGCCAGGGCGAGCGCCCCCGGGGTCGCGGCCGCCGCAACGGAGGCCGCCGTATTCAGCCCGGACTGGTCGAACGTGCCGGGCACCGGGAGCAGCGACCACCGGTTGACCGGCCAGGCGACGACGAAGGCGCGGCCCACGACTTTCGAGTTCTCGACCGTACCGTTACCGGGAAGCTCCTGGTGGTAGCGGGAGTCCAGCGAATTCTGCCGGTGGTCACCCATCACCCAGATGCTGCCCTTGGGCACGTTGATCGGGCCGAAGGGCTCGTCGTCACAGGGGGTGTTGCCCGGGTAGATGTAGTCCGTCTCGTTCAGCGCGTGGCCGTTGACGTGAACCTTTCCGCCCTTTTTGCATTCCACCGTGTCGCCGCCGACCGCGATGACCCGCTTGATCAGGTCCTTCTCGTCGGAGGACGGCATCAGCCCGATGAGGCCGAGGGCCCGCTGCACCACGTTCGGTTCGGGGGTCTCGGCGCCGTCAAGCCAGCCGCCCGGGTCGTTGAAGACGACGACCTCTCCGCGCTGCGGTTCGGACCCGAACCATGGTGTGAGCTTGTCCACCAGCACCCGGTCGCCGCGCTGCAGCGTGTCCTGCATCGAGTCCGAGGGGATCGAGAACGCCTGGACCAGGAAAGCCTTGATCAGGAAGGCGAGAAGAAGCGCGATCCCGATCAGGAGGGGCAGTTCCTTCCAGAAGGAACGCGGCTTCTTCGGCGCTGTCGCGCCGTCTCCGTCCGGTCCGTCCCCGCCGTCGCCCCGCCGTTCCGCCGGCTCGTCCGTCACGTCTTCGGGCGACTCGGCGAGCTGCTCGCGTCCCTCCTCGGGATCGTCGTGTCCGGATCGTGCGCCGACCGCCACATCCCCCACATCCACTCCTTACTCCGCGCGAATACTCTGTGTGATCGCCTGTCCCGAAGGAGGGACAGGCCCACCACTCCCATAACGAGCGGGAGTTCCGCAGGGGTCGGGAGCCGGACCAATCCGTTTCGATCCTGGGAAGACAGACTATTCGACGGTCCGGCCGCCGTGGTCGGCGCGGCACGCGCGTCGGGTACGGAAGCGAAGGTCGACCGCTGCTCCAGTCCGCTCCAGTGGTCGAGCGGCCAGGCGATGACGACCGCGCGGCCCACAACCCCGGCCTCGGAGACCGTCCCGCTGTACTCCTCCTGGAGATGGAAGCGGGAATCGGCTGAATTGGAGCGGTGGTCGCCCATGACGAAGATGCGTCCGGCGGGGACCTGCACCTCGAAGGGGATCGTGGAGGGCGCGTTGCCGGGGTTCAGGTACTGCTCGGTGAGGGGCATGCCGTTGACGGTCACCTTGCCGTTGACGTCACAGCACTTGACGGTGTCACCGCCGACCGCGACGACCCGCTTGATCAGGTCCTTGTCGTCGGCGGACGGCAGCAGCCCGATCGCGGACAGCCCTTCCTTGAGCTGCTTGACCACCACTGGGGAGTTGTCCGGCTGGGGCTGCTCGTCCTGGAGCCAGTTACCCGGGTCCTTGAAGACCACGACGTCGCCGCGCTGCGGCTTGGAGCCGAACCAGGGGGTCAGTTTGTCCACCAGCACCCGGTCGCTGATCCTGATCGTCTGCTCCATGGATCCCGAAGGGATCACGAAAGCTTGCACCAGGAACGTCTTGAGTACGACGGCGATCAAGAGCGCCACCGTGATCAGCAGCGGGATCTCCTTGGCCGCGGACCTGCTGCGGCGCCGCTTCACCTTCCTGGCGAGTTTGCGCCGCTCCGCCCGGCCCGGCAGCGCCCGCCCGGTGGTGGGCCTGGAGCCGGTCGGCAGTCTGGTGTCGTATCCGTGATTCGCAGGTCGTCCACGCTTACCCATGGGCCCCGCTCCCCGGCCCCGAGACCTCACGGAAGGCGTCGGTGTGCTCCAGGACGGACCAGCGGCCCATGGGCCAGCCGATCCAGTCCGCCCTACCGATCACTCTCTCCACGGGCACCATCCCGCCTCCCGGCTCTCCGAGATGATCCCGGGAGTCACGCGAATTACTGCGATGATCGCCCATCACCCACAGGGTTCCGTCGGGTACGACGATGTCGAAAGGCACGCGGGAGGGCGCGTCGCCGGCGTACACGTACCGCTCGTCAACGGCCCGGCCGTTCACCTCGACCCTGCCCCCCTTGTCGCAGCAGACCACACGGTCACCCCCCACACCGACCACGCGCTTGACGAAATCGGTCTCGGCGGGCTCGGCGAGACCGAGGGCCGCGGCCGCCCCGTGCAGCAGCCAGGTGACGGGGTTCTCGCGGGGCGGCTCCTGTACGAAGGACCCGGTGCCGTCGAAGACGATCACGTCACCACGCTGCGGCGCGGTACCGGAACGGTACGCCAACTTGTTGACGAGTACGCGGTCCCCGACGCGGAGGGTGGGTTCCATCGAGCCACTGGGGATCAGAAATGGCTGGAGTACGAATGCGCTGAAGAACAGCACGAAGACCGTGCAGAAGAGGCCGAGGAGCCCCGTACGGCGCCAGGAGAGCCACGATCTCTCCGCCGTGTCCCGGGCCCCCCTGCCGAGCCGGGGAGAACGCGAGAAGCGCGACCGCTCTTCCGCCCCCGTGGGGGTATCGGAAGAGCGGT